>JAUXCW010000144.1 GCA_030618705.1 Gammaproteobacteria bacterium
ACTCTGCCAGCAGGCCCTTAAAGCGCTTTTCAAAATCACCACGGTATTTGGTGCCGGCGAGCAAGGACCCGAGATCCAGCGAATAGACCACGGCATCGAGTAGAACCTCTGCAACCTCCCCATCGACAATACGCTTCGCCAGACCTTCGGCAATCGCTGTTTTTCCGACCCCGGATTCTCCAACCAACAGCGGATTATTCTTACGCCGCCGTCCGAGTATCTGCGAAACCCGCGTTACCTCCGAATCGCGTCCAACCAGGGGGTCAATTTTGCCCTGGCGGGCAAGCTCATTGAGGTTGGCCGCGAAATTTTCCAGAGGGCTGTTGTCTGAACCCTGGCTGACTTCCTCTTCTGTCTGTTCGCCGATATTTTCCTCTTCGTTATCGCCGACCTTGGAGATGCCGTGGGTAATGTAATTGACTACATCGAGACGGGCAACGCTTTGCTTGTGCAGAAAATAAACTGCCTGGCTTTCCTGCTCGCTAAAGATCGCGACCAGTACATTGGCGCCGGTAACTTCTTTCTTGCCGGAAGATTGGACATGAAACACCGCACGCTGCAAAACGCGCTGAAAGCCGAGAGTGGGCTGGGTTTCACGCTCCTCGTCGTCATCCGGGATCAGGGGCGTGGTGGAATCGACAAACTCCACCAGATCCATACGCAATTTGTTGAGATCGGAACCGCAAGACTTCAATACGTCGGCGGCGGATTGGTTATCCAGCAATGCCAGCAGTAAATGTTCAACGGTCATAAACTCATGACGCTTGGCCCGGGCACCTTTAAACGCCTGGTTAAGGGTGGATTCCAAATCCTTGCTCAGCATAACCCTACCTCACACTTCTCAGCTATTCTTCGTCACCATCCGCTACTTCTATTTCACATAGTAGCGGATGCTGGTTCTCCCGCGAGTAACGATTGACCTGTGCGGCTTTCGTTTCTGCAACATCCTTGCTGAATACGCCGCAGATTCCCTTCCCCTGTGAGTGTACGGTCAACATCACACGGGTTGCTGATTCAAGGTCCATCGTGAAAAAATGTTGCAAGACGTGAACCACAAAATCCATCGGCGTATAGTCATCGTTAAGCAATATGACCTGATAACTTGCAGGGCTTTTCAGTTTCGGACTGGCTTGTTTTACTGCCGTTTCGCCGTCCGACCCAGGGTCGCCCTCCGACATATTTAATGTTAGTCGATGATCCACAATTTACCCATTTAACGCATTTCCGCTGTTTTTAACCATGCCGAGCCGGTAAATGCCCATGATAATCCCGGCCCCCCGCAACTGCCAGTACCCCGTCCCGCACCACGACTGATAAGGCGAAATACAAGCTGCAGCCGATACCTATAGATGCGGCCCCGGGGGCTTTTATCAATGCCTGCGCCAATTAAAAGATCCAGCACCCCGTCAAGCCATCTTGACTATTTCTTTTACAAGGGGTAAAACGTTGCATGCTCTTGATAACAATAGACAATTGCCTTCCCGGAGCAGTTCCCGGGGGTGCAATAAAAAATTGGGCACATTAGAGGACTTGGTTCATGGCGACTGGTACTGTGAAGTGGTTCAATAACGCCAAAGGTTACGGTTTTATTGTTCCAGAAAATGGTGGCGGCGATGTGTTTGCACACTATTCAACCATTGAGATGGAGGGTTACAAAACCCTCAGGGCTGGCCAGCAGGTTCAGTTCGAAGCCGTAGAGGGTGCCAACGGTATGCAGACCTCGGAGGTGCGCGCTATGGGCGTCGTCCAGGAAGGTGCCGTTGAAACAATGCCGTTCCAGATGGACTCTACCACCTGACCAAGCAGGGTCGAATGAATTCGTCCCTGCAGGAATGTGTTAGTCAGGCCGGGTTTATTCGCCCGCAGGGGAAGGCGTCCATCGGACAGGACAGCGGTCGAATGAATTCGACCGCCAGCTGACCTGGCCGATTAAACTCGCTCCTACATCGCCTCGATGATGGCGTCACCAAACTCGGAGCATTTCAGCAGTTTGGCATTGTCCATCAGCCTTTCAAAATCGTAGGTCACGGTACCGGCCTGGATCGCGCCGTTCATGCCTTTGATGATGAGATCCGCCGCCTCGTTCCAACCCATATGGCGCAGCATCATTTCCGCGGAAAGAATGAGGGATCCCGGGTTGACCTTGTCCTGACCAGCGTACTTAGGCGCGGTTCCGTGGGTGGCTTCAAACAACGCCACCTGATCGCTTAAATTAGCCCCCGGAGCGATGCCGATACCACCTACCTGGGCAGCCAGCGCATCTGATAGATAATCGCCGTTCAGGTTCAGCGTGGCAATAACACTGTACTCGTCCGGACGCAATAATATCTGTTGCAGCATCGCATCGGCGATAACGTCCTTGATGATTATTTCACTGCCGGTATTCGGGTTCTTGATACTGACCCAGGGGCCTCCGTCCAGCAGCTCTCCACCAAACTCCTGCTGCGCAATTTCGTAGCCCCAGTCCTTGAACGCGCCCTCGGTGAACTTCATGATGTTACCCTTGTGCACCAGGGTAACCGAGGGCAGTTCCTGGTCGATGGCATACTGTATGGCCTTGCGGACAAGGCGCTTGGTACCCTCTTCAGATACCGGCTTGATGCCGATGCCGCATTGCTGCGGAAAGCGAATTTTGGTTACGCCCATTTCTTTTTGCAGGAAGTCGATAACGCGTGTCACTTCCGGGCTGCCCGCTTTCCATTCGATACCCGCGTAGATGTCTTCGCTGTTCTCGCGGAAGATAATCATATTGGTTTTGCCGGGTTCCTTGACCGGCGAGGGAACGCCCTCGAACCAACGTACCGGGCGCTGGCATATGTAGAGGTCGAGCTCCTGCCTGAGTGCCACATTGAGCGAACGAAAGCCACCGCCAACCGGGGTTGTCAACGGCCCCTTGATGCCGACGACGTACTCTTTGATGGCTTCCAGGGTCTCTGCCGGGAACCAGTCACCATCGTAAAGCTCGGCCGCCTTTTCGCCGGTGTAGATCTCCATCCAGCTGATCTTCCGCTTGCCGCTGTAGGCTTTCTCTATCGCGGCATCGACAACCTTGATCATCACGGGGGTGATATCAACACCAATTCCATCACCCTCGATGAAGGGAATAATGGGTTGATCGGGAATATTGGGAGACAAATCTGAATTGAGAGTGATCTTCTCGCCGGTGGCAGGAACCTTTATGTGTTGATAACCCATTCTTCACTCCATACAGTTAACAGACAGGCGGTTAGCGTCCAAAAAACGCGCTGCATTGTATCACCGCGGCGGCTCTATTGCCGGTTTTTTTGCTACTCTTTGACTGCAAACAAGGTTTAATCCATGGCGAAACTGCTGTTATTCAACAAGCCCTGCCAGGTCATGTGCCAGTTTAGTGACAGCGACGGCAGAAAAACCCTGGCCGATTATATCGACGTCCCCGGGGTCTACCCGGCAGGCCGCCTCGACTACGATTCCGAGGGCCTGGTACTGCTTTGCGATGACGGCCGCTTGCAGGCACGTATCGCTCATCCACGACACAAAATGCGCAAGTACTATCTGGTACAGGTGGAGGGTGAAATTAGCGAATCGGCCCTGGGCGAGCTCGAGCAGGGCGTAATGTTAAAGGATGGTCATGCCGCCGCGCTGACGGCAGTGCGTATTACAGAACCGGCGTTATGGCCCAGGGTCCCGCCAATTCGCCAGCGTAAACATCTAACGACGAGTTGGATCGAGTTGTGTATCGACGAAGGCCGCAACCGGCAGGTGAGGCGTATGACGGCGGCAGTGGGATTTCCGACCCTGCGGCTAGTGCGTTGGCGCATCGGTGAGTGGACACTGGAGGCCCTTGCCAGCGGGGAATTTCGCACCACTACGGTGCATATTCCGGGTAAACGGTCTAACCGGCGCCCTGGCTGACCGGCACCTGGCGAGGAGAATGTTTCTCCTCCTTATCGCCTTTATCCTTTCCTGCCTGCACGTCACAACCGCGGCCGACCAACCATTCGATCACCGGCTCCCAGCTTTTGAGATCTCGAACCATGCCGCTTTGTTGCATTTCAAACAGGCCGATGCCCTCCTCGGCGCTGGTGACGTAGTTCTGGCTGTCGCGCAAGGTGGTGATAAACGGGATGCGCATCTCGGTGAGAATCGTGGAGAGCTTTTTATAAACCTTGGTATTGGTCCTGGAGCGATTGGCGAGTACCGCAATACGGCGCTCCGGGTCTCGCACCTGTACATTGTCGAGCAGTTTGTTGACGCAGTCTGTAGCCGCGCGAATATCGATGGCGGAGGGCAGCACCGGGATGAGGATGGCGTCCGCCTGGGCGAACAGATGGCTGAATTGCATTAAGTCGAGAGCACCGGGAGTATCGGTAACAACCACCTCGGTACCCGGCTCTGTGCGCATGGCAAAACTGCGTGTAACACCATGTGGATGGCGAAAGGCCGAAATACACTGGATAGCCGCATATTCGCGGGGCCGACGTTCCAACCAGTCGGTACTCGAGCCCTGGCTGTCATAATCAATCAGCGCCGTTTTGATGCCATGGCAGGCAAAATAGGCGGCCAGATTGGTAGCCAGTGTTGTTTTTCCGGAGCCCCCTTTGGGGTTGAGGACGATAATACGCTGCATAAGTTGCCTTTCGGCCCTGATGAAAACAGACAGCGCCAAGTGTAACGCCGAAACCGGCCGAGTTTAAGTGCATTTCGGCAGAGTTTTCCAAGGACTTTTTACTGGCCCCGGGGTTCGAATTGCAAAATTCTGCTCCCATTCACGTATAATACCCCTGCATTATACACGGAACACGTCTCAAGAAAATTATCTAAGGTACTGTTTTATTGTGGAATTTGAGCCCCATGTAACGGTAGCAACCGTGGTTGAAAAAGACGGTCGCTACCTGTTGGTAGAAGAACACGCCTCGGGAAGGCTGGTGTACAACCAGCCCGCGGGGCATTTGGAGGCCGGGGAGAGTCTGCAGCAGGCCGCCCTGCGCGAAACACTGGAGGAAACCGGCTGGAAAATCGAGTTGCTCGGGGTCATCGGGATCTCTGTCTATCGCTCAGCCGACAGCGGCGCCACCTACCTTCGCACCACCTTTTCCGCAACGGCTGTGGAGCAGGTCCACACATCCCTGGATACCGGCATCGTGCGGGCTCTCTGGATGAACCACGAGGAAATGCTCGCCAGCTCTGGTAAAATGCGCAGTCCGCTGGTCATCACCTCGGTGGAGAAACACCTGGCCGGCACCTGCCACCCACTGGACCTGATCTATTGAAGCCCTGGCGCAAAAACCTATGAGTACGGTCAAACCACAAGGAAAAGTCATCGTCGGCATGTCCGGCGGCGTCGACTCCTCGGTGAGCGCCCTGATTTTGCAACAACAGGGCTACCGGGTCGAAGGCCTGTTTATGAAGAACTGGGACGAGGATGACGGTACCGAGTACTGTACCGCCCGGGAAGACCTGGCCGATGCCCGCCAGGTCGCCGATAAGCTGGGGATGGTACTGCACACGGCCAATTTTGCCGCCGAATACTGGGATAATGTGTTCGAACATTTCCTCGCGGAGTACCGTGCCGGTCGCACGCCCAACCCGGATATCCTCTGCAATCGCGAAATCAAGTTTCGCGCCTTCCTCGACTACGCCCTGGAACTCGGGGCGGATTATATTGCCACCGGCCACTATGCGCGCCGCCGGCAAAGCGATGGGCATACCCACTTGCTCAAGGGGCTCGACGGCAACAAGGACCAGAGTTATTTCCTCCATGCTGTCGGCGAGGCGGAGCTGGCGCAAACGCTGTTTCCCCTCGGCGAGATGGAAAAGCGCGAGGTTCGCGCCATCGCCGCCGCGCACGGCCTGGTCACCCATGCCAAAAAGGACAGCACCGGTATCTGCTTTATCGGCGAACGGCGCTTCAAAGACTTTCTCAGGCGCTATCTTCCGGCACAGCCAGGCGCCATTGAAACGGAGACCGGGGAGCACCTCGGTGAGCACCAGGGCTTGATGTACCATACCCTGGGTCAACGCCAGGGCCTTGGAATCGGCGGTATCAGCGGTGTCGATGAGGGCGCCTGGTACGTCGCGGACAAGGATCTCGAGCGCAACGTGCTGGTGGTGGTCCAGGGTAACGAGCACCCCCGTTTATATCGGGACGGCCTCACGGCACAACAGCTTTTCTGGGTAGACGGTGATGGCCCCACCCTGCCCCTGCGTTGCCACGCCAAGACCCGCTATCGCCAGGCCGACCAGGCCTGCCTGGTCGAGGTATCGACGGCTGGGGGCATCGAGGTGGTCTTCGAACAGCCCCAGCGTGCGGTCACACCCGGCCAGTCCGTGGTGTTTTACCAGGGCGATCGTTGCCTGGGCGGCGCTATTATCAACCACACCTTTAACCTTCCCACTATAGAGGAGTTGCCCCTTGGCCAGGTCCTTACGTGACCAGGTAATCGCCCTCGCCGGTGTCGCCCAGGCCGCCCAGTTGGTGGACCAGATCGCACGTACCGGTGAGGCCGACCCACTGGCGCTACAAGCCAGCATCGGCAGCCTGTTCAAATTTGAACCGGAGTCTACCGAGGCCGTGTTCGGCGGCATCGACGGTGTGGGCTCTGGCCTGGTAACTCTCGATCAATTGCTCGGCAGCGGTGGCTACGCACAATTGCAGCAGCCGGCGCGCTATCTCTCCGGTATGCTCTTCCTGGAGCGAAAACTTGCCGCCCGCGACGACCTGCTGGAAATTATTCACGCCCGGCTGAAACACGCCGCTTTTCGCGCCGATCATTTCAGCGACGACCTGTCCGGCACCCTCAGCTCCCTCGCCGGTATTTACCAGGACACCATCAGCAAATTCAAGTACCGCGTCCAGGTCAGCGGCGATATGGAGCACCTCCAGGACTCGATCAAGGCCGAGAAAATCCGCAGCCTGTTATTCGCCGGCATACGCTCTGCCATTCTCTGGCGCCAGGTCGGGGGTCGGCGCTGGCACCTGCTGTTGAAAAAGCCCACCATCCAGCGCGAGGTCAAACAATTGCGACAGGAATTTACCCACTGACCCCCGTATAATTTGCCTCAACCCGATTCACTGCCTCGAGATCACAATGGAACTATCCGCTCTTACCGCCCTCTCCCCTGTCGACGGTCGCTACGGCGCCAAAACAGCCCCCCTGCGCGAATTTTTCAGCGAGTACGGCCTGATCAAGAATCGTGTTCTGGTGGAAATTCACTGGCTGCTCGCGCTATCCCGGCACGACGGCCTCGCCGAGCTGGGCCCCTTCAGCGAAGAGGCGACCCGCGTCCTGGATGGGGTTGTCGATAATTTTTCTCTCGAGCACGCGCAGCGCATAAAGGAGATTGAGCGCACAACCAATCACGATGTAAAAGCCGTCGAGTATTTTATCAAGGAGCAGATTGCCGACAACGCCGAATTGATGGCGGTCAACGAGTTTGTACACTTCGCCTGTACTTCCGAGGATATCAATAACCTGTCCCACGGACTGATGCTGAAACAGGCGCGGGACGGTGTCTTACTGCCCATGGCTCGACGCATCGTCGATACCCTGCGGCAACAGGCGCATGATTATTCCAACCAGCCCATGCTGTCGCGCACCCACGGCCAGTCGGCGACACCGAGCACCATGGGCAAGGAACTGGCCAACGTGGTTTACCGCCTCGAACGACAAATACAGCAGATTGCCGATGTCCGGATACAGGGCAAAATCAACGGTGCGGTGGGCAACTATAATGCCCACTTGTCAGCCTACCCCGAGGTCGACTGGGAAATGGTCGCGCGGGAATTCGTCACCGGCCTGGGCCTGGACTGGAACCCCTACACCACCCAGATCGAACCCCACGATTATATCGCCGAACTGTTTCATGCCGTTTGCCGCTTCAATACCATCCTCATCGACCTGAACCGGGATATCTGGGGCTATATTTCGCTGGGTTATTTCAAGCAAAGACTGGTCGCCGGTGAAGTGGGTTCCTCTACCATGCCGCATAAGGTCAACCCTATCGATTTTGAAAATGCCGAGGGCAACCTGGGCGTTGCCAATGCCCTGATGGAGCACCTGGCCAATAAATTGCCGATTTCCCGCTGGCAGCGCGACCTGACCGATTCCACCGTGTTGCGCAATCTCGGTGTCGGCTTCGGCCATTGCCTGATCGCCTACGAATCGGTGCTCAAGGGGCTGGGCAAACTGGAAATCAATCCTCCACGCATGGAGCAGGATCTGGACGGGTGCTGGGAAATACTGGCGGAGCCGATCCAGACTATTATGCGCCGCTACAATGTCGAGGAGCCCTACGAAAAGCTCAAGGCGCTGACCCGGGGCCAGGG
>JAUXCW010000213.1 GCA_030618705.1 Gammaproteobacteria bacterium
CAGGGGTTATCGCCATGCTCGCCTCTGAAGACGGCGCCCACATTACGGGGGAGTATATCCGCATGGACGGCGGCACCCTATCCTGATGCCTCTTTCGGGACACCCATGATTTCATTTTCAGCAGATCCGGGACACCCATGCTTTCATTTTTGGGACACCCACCGTTTTCAACCCGGGGCAGCATTCAGGACACCCATTCAACACGACCGTATATATTCATATATATCTATAGGTTACATGCTGCACTTAATCCTATAAATAGCATTAAGTACGGCTCGCACCCGCTCTCTCTACATACTTTAATCGAGTTTTCTTTAATTCGCGGCAATTGCCCACTAGAATGGCGCCTTTCACTGGCGGAGTCCCTCCATGCATGCAGTCATCCCCCGTTACCCGGGGACTGTATTCCTGTTTATCCTGTTGACCGCGCTGGCGGCCTGTGAGCCCCAACCCACATTTGAGATGCCGCCACCGGCTGTCCTTGTTGAGACCATCCAACAAAAGCCGATCCAGGTCGGGTTCGAGTTTGTCGGGCGTACCGAAGCGGTCGAGGATGTCAATATCCGGCCCCGCGTCGAGGGCTACCTGCTGGAAATCCACTTTATCGAAGGAGATGTGGTCAACAAGGGGCAGTTGTTGTTTGAAATCGATTCCCAGCCCTACGTGGCCCAGGCCGCCCAGGCGAAAGCCGATTACGCCCGCGCCCGGTCCGAATTGACCGTCGCTCGCAAGAACTACCAGAGGGGTGAAAAGCTGTACCCGCAAGCCACCATCAGCGAGGCGGAATACGAAGAGCTCAAGGGTAAGTTCGAAACCGCCGAGGCGGTCGTCGAAGCGGCCATGGCGGCGCTCGACGCCGCCGAGTTAAACCTGTCCTATACCCGGGTCAGTGCGCCCATAACCGGCCGTATCGGTCGCAAGACCTTGAGTATCGGCGACCTGGCGACGCCCAGTGCCACCCTTGCCACCCTGGTACAACAGGACCCGATCTACGTCACCTTCCAGGTCAACGAGAAAGACATCGTATCCGCCATGGAAGCCTCCTACGAGGCGGGCAAATCCCCCCAGACCATGCCCAGGCTGGTACCCTACATCACACTCGCAAACGGCAGCGTCTACGAGCACCCGGGGGTACTGGATTTTCTCGACAATCGGGTCGATCCCGCCACCGGGACGGTAACGGTGAGGACCGAATTTCCAAATACCGAGGGCCTGTTGATCCCGGGCCTCTACGTCGGCGTCAGTGTGCGCAATGAAAACCCCCGCACCGCAATCGTGGTGCAACAGCGCGCCGTCCAGGAAGATCAATTGGGTCGTTTCGTGCTGGTGGTCGACAATGAGAATATCGCCCGAATCCGCCGGGTAAATCTCGGCAGTCGCGTCCATACCGAGTGGGTGGTCGAGAACGGCCTACAGGTCGACGACCGGGTCATCGTAGACGGCATACAGAAGGTTCGGGTCGGTAAACCGGTCGCGCCGCAGGCAACGAACTCCCCCGAGCCTGCATTGCAACAGGGGACTGGCGACTAAATGATCAGCCAGTTTTTTATCCATAGGCCCAAGTTCGCCTTTGTCATTTCCATCGTGATCACGCTGGCGGGCTTGTTGAGCATGCCCCTGCTGCCCGTCTCCCAGTTCCCGGATATCGCCCCGCCCACCATCCAGGTCTCGGCGCGCTACCCGGGAGCCAATGCACAGGTGGTGCAGGACGCGGTTGCCGTCCCGCTGGAAGCCGGCGTCAACGGCGTGGAAGACATGATCTATATGTCCTCCAAAAGCGCGGGGGACGGCTCGTACCGCCTGACGGTTACCTTTGCCGTGGGCACCGACGCGGATATGGCACAGGTTCGAGTGCAGAATAGCGTGCAGCGGGCAATGCCAAAACTCCCCGAAGAGGTAAAACGGCTCGGGGTCAGCGTAGACAAGCGCTCCAGCAATATGCTGATGGTGGTCAATCTGGTTTCGCCGGATGAGACCTTCGACCGCCTGTTCCTGTCCAATTACGCGTCGATCAATGTTGTCGACAATCTCTCCCGCATCGACGGCACCAGCGATGTTCGCCTGCTGGGCGATCTCGAATACGGCATGCGCATCTGGCTGAATCCCGACGTGATGGCCTCGCTGGGTATCACCGTCCAGGATGTCGTCAGCGCTATCCGCGAGCAAAACGTACAAGTTGCCGCGGGCCAGATTGGCGCTCCGCCGTCCCCCGAGGAGCAGCAGTTTCAATACACACTGCAAGTCAAGGGAAGGCTCACCGAACCGGGGGAATTCGGCCAGATAGTGGTACGAGCACGGCAGGACGGGGCGGCGGTTTATCTCAAGGATATCGCCAGGATCGAACTGGGCGCGCAGTCTTACAGCGCCTACGGCCAGGTCGATCGCTCCCCCAGCACGATTATGGCGATCTATCAGCAGCCCGGTGCCAACGCGATCAAGGTTGCCGACGCCGTTCGCGCCGAGATGAAAAAGCTGTCAGCCCGGTTTCCCCAGGACCTGGAGCACGATATCCTCTACGACAGTACCCGGTTTGTCGAAGCGTCGATCCTCGAGGTCTACCAGACCCTGCTGATCGCCATCGCCCTGGTTATCCTGGTGGTGTATTTCTTCCTCCAGGACTGGCGCTCCACCCTGGTGCCCGCCATCGCGATTCCGGTCTCCCTGATTGGCACCTTCGCCTTTCTCTATGCCGCCGATATGTCGATCAATACGATTTCCCTGTTCGCCCTTATTCTGGCGATCGGCGTGGTGGTCGACGATGCAATTGTGGTCATTGAAAACGTGCGCCGCATTATGGACGAAGAGGGGCTGGAGCCGGCGGCGGCTACCAGCAAGGCCATGGTGCAGGTGACCGGCCCGATCATAGCCACTACCCTGGTCCTGTTGGCAGTGTTCGTTCCGGTGGCACTGATGCCGGGCATCACCGGGAGAATGTATAGCCAGTTTGCGCTTACCCTGTCCATGGCCGTGGTCATCTCCTCGATCAATGCCTTGACTCTCAGCCCCGCGCTTTGTGCGGTACTGCTCAAGCCTGGTGCAGATAAAACCGGCGGGTTCTGGGCCGCAATCGATGGGGGCATTCACAAATTGACCCGAGGCTATAGTCGCTGGGTCTCCTTCCTGGTAGGTAAACCGGGGCTGGTCGCGGCGTGTGTGGCGGTGTTGTTTTGCGCGATCGCTTACCTGGCCTTGAGCCTGCCCAAGGGCTTTATTCCCAATGAAGATCTCGGATACTTCATGGTCGATATCCAGCTGCCGGATGCCTCCTCCCTGCAACGCACCAAAACCGTGATGGAGGATATCACCGAATTGGTGCTGTCCGAACCCGGCGTCGCCCACGTCGTTTCGGTACCGGGGTTTAGTTTGTTGAACGGCTCATCGACCTCGAACTCCGGCATGATGATCATCAACCTGGCACCCTGGAGCGAGCGCACCAGTAAGGGTTTACAGCAAAGCGCCATAGTCGCCAAATTACGTGGCAAATTATTTGCCTACCCCTATGCCAATGCCATGGCCTTCGAGGTGCCGCCGATCCCCGGCCTCGGGCAAACCGGCGGGGTCGAATTTGTGTTGCAAGACACACTCGGGCGCAGCCCGCAGGCCCTCGCTTCCACCATGCGCGCACTGGTGTTGAAAGCCAATGAATCGCCCGAAATAGGCACCGCTTTCAGCACCTTCAGGGCCGATATCCCGCAAATTTTTGTCGACGTCAATCGCCTGAAAGCCAAGGCCATGGGTATTCCCCTGAGCGAGATATTCAATACACTGCAGGGGCAACTGGGCTCCCTCTACATCAACGATTTCAATAAATACGGCAAGGTCTACCAGGTCAAAATCCAGGCCGAGAGTGAGTTTCGCGCCTCGGAGTCAGATATCCAGCACTTTTACGTCCGCACCGGGGGCGGGAACATGGTTCCCCTGGGGACGCTGGTGAGCACTTCTGCGACCCTCGGGCCGGAAATCACCAGCCGCTACAATATGTATAGCTCGGCCCAGATTAACGCTTCGGCAGCGCCGGGCTATAGCTCCGGACAAGCCATCGACGCTTTGGCCCGGGTCGCCAGTCACGCTCTACCGGACGGTTATACCTATGAGTGGACCGGTATTACCTTCCAACAACTCGAGGCCGGCAATCTCGCTCCCCTGCTGTTCGGGCTCGCCCTGTTGTTCGTCTACCTGTTCCTGGTCGCCCAGTACGAGAGCTGGAGCATTCCCTGGGCGATTATTCTCTGCGTGCCGATCGCCATACTCGGCGCATTCCTGGCGGTTGCGATCACGGGAACCGAACTCAATCTGTATAGTCAGATAGGTATCGTATTGCTCATCGGGCTGGCATCGAAAAACGCCATTCTGATCGTCGAATTCGCCAAGGTGCAGCGCGAGCAGGAGCGCCTGAGCATCCGGGACGCCGCCGTGAAAGCGGCGGGGCTTCGCTTCCGCGCGGTACTTATGACAGCATTGTCGTTTGTCCTGGGTGTCCTGCCGCTGGTACTTGCCAGCGGTGCCGGGGCGGTGAGCCGGATATCCCTGGGCTTGAGCGTGTTTGGCGGTATGTTGATGGCGGTGGTGGCGGGAACCCTGCTGGTCCCGGTTTTTTACGTCATGATCCAGACTCTTAGTGAGAAATTGGGCCCGACCACTGTGCAAAAACCGTGAAGCGAGCCTCGTCGCCGGATTGGCTACGGGACGTTTATGCGCCATAATGAGGACTCGACCGGAAACCGCGGTTTCCGGAGTTCGTGGGCGAGTCCCGGAATAACGGGATTGATTTTTTACAGATAGCCCCAATTACTATGTCATCCTTTTACCTGGTAAAAAGAATGCTCAATATATCCAGACTGAATGCCCTGTTACTCGGTTTATTGCTGGCAGCCGCCAATAGTAGCCTGGCCGGGGTTCACCAGCTCCAGCCCAGTGACGAGCAGACCGAGGTCGCGCCGATTATCGTCAACGACCTGAGCAACCGGCACTATATAAAGCTGCCGCTGGACAACAAGATGAGCATGATGCTATTCGATGCTTATCTCGACAACCTGGATCCCGCACGAGCCTTCCTGCTGCAAAAGGACATCGACAAACTGTCGCCGCTGCGGAAAAAACTCGACGACCAGCTGAAAACCGGTGATGTCTCTGCCGGCTACGAGATCTATAACCTTTATCACAAACGGGTTGCCGACCGCCTCAATAAGGTCATCGATACGATGGAGAACAATTACGACTCGTTTGACTTCGATGTCGACGAGTCGCTTTATATCGGCGATGAAAAAAAATCCTGGCTCACCAGTGAAGAGGAAGCCGATGAGCTCTGGCGAAAGCGGGTCAAGCACAGCATTCTCAATCTCAAGGTGACGGACAAAACCGATGAGGAAATCCAGCAGCTATTGCTGAAGCGCTTCAACAATCGGCTGCACCAGGCCGAGCAGATCCAGGCCGAGGATGTGTTCGAGATATACATCAACACCTATGCGGCCCTGTACGACCCTCATACAAATTATTTCTCGCCCCGCAGCCTCGAAAACTTCAATATCAGGATGAGCCTCTCCCTCGAGGGTATCGGAGCCGTCTTGAGCCAGGAGGACGAGTACACCAAGGTCGTCCGCCTGGTGAAAGGCGGGCCAGCCGAAAAGCAAAACGACCTGAAGCGCAACGACAATATCATTGCGGTGGGGCAGGATAAAAACGGCGAGCTAATCAATGTCGTGGGATGGCGTCTGGACGAGGTCGTCGACCTGATTCGTGGCCCGAAGGAGAGCTGGGTTCAACTGGAGATCATGCCCGAGAACTCCGACGACCCAAAAAACACCCGGGTCATCAATATAAAGCGAGGCAAGGTCGAGCTTGAGGAAGAGACCGCCAGCAAGGAAGTACTGGAGATTTATGAAGGCGACTCCGTGCATAAAATTGGCGTCATCGAGATCCCGGCCTTCTATCTCGATTTCCAGGCCTTCCGCGATGGTGACCCGAATTACCGCAGCACAACCCGTGATGTGTCGCGTTTACTGGAGGAGTTGCAAGAGGAAGAGGTCGAAGGCGTCGTCATCGACCTGCGCGACAATGGCGGCGGCTCCCTGCTCGAGGTCAACCAGTTGATCGGCCTGTTTATCGAGAACGGTCCGACAGTGCAAATCCGCCACGCCAATATGCGGGTTGAGCGCCAGGGAAAAGT
>JAUXCW010000335.1 GCA_030618705.1 Gammaproteobacteria bacterium
CCACCAGCAATTTGCCGATGCCGAGCCGACGACAGTGGGCGACCACCCCGGCAACGGCACCGAAACCGCACTCGATACAAGGGACAGCACTAAAACGGAAGTCATTCATCTCAGCCACCAATTTTAGTAGTAATGGAACTTACTTTAGTAAAATCTGAGCAAATCAGGCGCTCCCGATTGGGATTGGATGGGGAACCGGGGCTCCCAGCCCAGGACACGCCGTGAATACATCCATGTAGGCTCGGGCGCCGGGTCCAACCGGCGCACGGTCCTGCTCTGGAAGCCCCGGTCCCTCCGACAATATCGCTTAAGCAAGCACAATTTCATTTAGTAACACTTGCTTTATAGGAAAAATCCTAAACTTATAGCCTGGCAAGGCACCGCTGTACGGCAAATTATGCGCCGAGATCGATACCCAGGTTTTTGGCGGCCTTTTCGAGAAACTTGAAGGTTTGCTCCGCGCCGCCCTGGGGTTGCGTTTCACCATCCGCGGAGGTAATCCGCTCCCAGTTTTGCTGCACCAGCTCCGGCGTCAGCTCATCCGGCAATAAATTGACGCCGGCGGTTTCAATGATTTTCGCCACCGCAAAGCTGCCGGCGCCCGCCGACAGAATCGTCCGGTTGGGGCCGTCCTCGCTCACCAGGAATAACATACCCGGGGTGACAGACTCCGGCTTTAACAGTTCGAACGCGGCCTCGGGAATCAGGCCCTCGGTCATCCGCGTACCGGCAACCGGCGCCAGTGCGTTGACCCGGATATTATATTTAGCGCCCTCCTGGCAGAGGGTATTCATCATGCCCACGACCCCCATTTTGGCCGCGCCGTAATTGGTCTGGCCGAAGTTGCCGTAGAGACCGCTGGAAGAGGTGGTTACCATGATGCGACCGTACTCCTGCTCGCGCATGAGATTCCATACCGCCCTGGTGCAGTTCACGGTACCCATCAAGTGCACGTCGACAACGAGTTTGAAATCCTCCAGGCTGCCCTTGGCAAAACTCTTGTCACGCAGAATACCCGCGTTGTTCACCAGAATGTCTACTCGCCCCCACTCGTCCATGGCTTGTTTTACCATGGCTTCGACCTCGTCTATTTTCGCCACGTTCGCGCCGTTGGCAATGGCCTCTCCGCCCGCCGCCTTGATTTCCTCAACCACGGCAAGCGCGGCATCGCTGGAGGCTCCGGATCCGTCCTTCGCGCCGCCGAGATCGTTGACGACAACCTTCGCCCCCCTCGCCGCGAGACCCAGTGCGTGGCAACGGCCCAGCCCCTGGCCCGCACCCGTTACAATTGCGACTCTTTCATCAAACCGTATACTCATTTCATATTCCTCACTTCGATCCAATCAGACCACGCACCGCGCCGGTCACATTTTTAACAAACCCACATCGTCAGCCATTCACATACCAGTGCGGGCGTCTCCTCACCCTGGATTTCAATGGTAATACCCTGTTTGACAAGTATCTGCCCATTGTCCTTCTCGGTGACATCGATAATCTTTACCAGCGCCCTAACCTGGCCACCGGATTTAACCGGCGCCAGAAAGCGCACCTTGTCGAAGCCGTAGTTGATCCCCATAACCACTTCCTCTGGGACCAGCACTGCGCCGGAAGTGAGGTGGGTAATCATCGACAAGGTCAAAAAACCGTGTGCAATGGTGGAACCGAAGGGTGTCGCCGCGGCTTTCTCCGGGTCGACGTGGATAAACTGGTGATCGAGGGTGACGTCCGCGAACTGGTTGATGCGATCCTGGTCTATCTCGAACCATTCGCCCGGCTCCAGCGCCTGGCCGATATACGACGATAATTTTGCCCTGGGAACGAGTGTTGCCATTGCGATGTTGTCCTTCTACTGGTGAGTGAGAGCACAGGGCGTGCAGCCCTGGCTTGCCGCTATTTTTCCGCATTTCAACACGTATATCTATACGCCTGCCAGAACCAGGCCGTCAACCGTCCCGGAATGTGGCGTTGACTCCGGGCTGGGCAGCGTAATGTTTTAGCTCGTGCCGGCCCACCACCATTCGATGGACCTCATCCGGGCCATCCGCCAGGCGCAAGGTTCTCTGCGCCATATAGAGTTCGGCCAGGGGGGTGTCCTGGGATACCCCAAGGGCGCCAAACATCTGGATGGCCTGGTCGACAACGCGAATTGAAACATTGGGAACCGTGGCCTTGATCATGGATATCCACACCCTGGCCTCCCGGGCATCATTATTATCCATCATCCATGCGGTCTTCAAGGTCAGCAGGCGCGCCTGCTCGATATCCATCCGCGCGTTGGCGATGATATCGACATTACCGCCCAGGCGAGCGAGGGGCTTGCCGAAAGCGGTGCGCGACAGGGCGCGCTCGCACAACAGTTTCAGCGCCAGCTCCGCCGCCCCGATGGCTCGCATACAGTGGTGTATGCGGCCGGGGCCGAGCCTGCCCTGGGAAACTTCAAAACCGCGCCCCGGCCCGAGAATAATATTGTCCGCCGGTACCCGCACATCGGTATAGCGCTGGTGCATATGACCGTGGGGCGCGTCGTCCATGCCAAAGACGTGCATCGGGCGCAGGTTTTCAACCCCGGGGGTGTCCATGGGCACCAGTATCTGCGATTGCTGCAGATGCTTGGGCGCGTCCGGCTCGGTCTTCACCATGACGATCATGATTTTGCAGCGGGGGTCGCCGGCACCGGAAATATAGTGTTTTTCACCGTTGATCACCCATTCATCGCCATCCAACACCGCCTCGGTGTGAATATTGGTGGCATCGCTGGAGGCGACATCGGGCTCGGTCATGGCAAAGGCGGAGCGGATCTCACCATTTAGCAGGGGTTCGAGCCACTGCTGTTTCTGCGCCCCGGTACCATATTTGTGCAGCACCTCCATGTTGCCGGTATCCGGTGCGCTGCAATTGAACACCTCGGCCGCCAGGTGAGACTTGCCCATCTCCTCCGCCAGATAGGCGTACTCCACGGTATTCAATCCGCTGCCCGCATCGCCATCGGTGAGGAAAAAATTCCACAACCCGGCATCCCGGGCCCGGGATTTCAAATCCTCGATAATCTCTGTCTGGCGCGCGGTAAACTGCCAGCGATCCTCCTTGTCGATTTCCTCGATATACTCTCGTTCCACGGGCACCACCGCGGTCCGGATAAAATCCACTACCGCCGCGAGTAGCGGCTCCAATCGTTCGCTCTTACCCAACTCCATCGCTGGCTTCCTCCCGTGAATGAACTACTTTGTACTACGCTGCATTAGCGATTCGCGTATCTGTCGTTTATAGATTCTGTCACTGCCGGTGCGAGGCTGGGCCCCGGATCTTTGATCCCCCGACATGGCTTCGCTCCCGTTCCGTGCGACCTGGTCGGCCTAGTAGCCCGACAGGCGTCCATAGCGATCGAGATGATAATTGGCATCGCCAAAGGTATTGATCAGCGCCTGTGCACGCTTGAGGAAAAAACCGATATCGATTTCATCGGTCATGCCGATACCACCGAACATCTGAATGGCCTCACAGCAAGCGCGCTTGCCGACCAGTGCCGTTTTAGCCTTGGTCATGCTGGCCAGCACGAGAAGCTCTTCCCCACCCTCGTCGATACACTGCAGCGATTTCAACACCAGGGA
>JAUXCW010000219.1 GCA_030618705.1 Gammaproteobacteria bacterium
CGCCAATCAGGAACAGGGAGTCCGTGTGCGGTTTAATAAAGTGATGCTCATCCATGTATTTTGCGGACTCGGTGCGGCGCGGGTCCAGCAGTACACACTTGCCACCTCGCTCGCGCAGGGCGTTGAGTTTTTTATAGGTGTTGGCACCGGTGGCCATTTGCGCACCGTTGGAAACCTTGGGGTTGGTGCCCAGCATCAGGTAGTAGTCGGTGCGGTTGATGTCGGGAATGGTGCACAGGAACTGGTGGCCAAACATGTGATACCAGACGAAGTTGTGTGGCATTTGATCGACAGTAGAACCCGTGTAAATATTTCTGGAGCCAATGATATCGCGGGTCGGCTGGGTCGCTAGCAAGGCACCCATATTGTGCGCGGTACTGCGACCGGCATAGCTGGCTACGCTGTCCATGCCGTAGGTGTTTTGAATGCGGGCCAGCTCGGATGAAGCGTATTCCAGCGCATCTTCCCACTCGACTTCTTCCCAGGTGTCGTCGTCGCTCTTTTCATCGGGGTTCTTGCGCACGCGTTTGAGCGGCTTTTTCAAGCGGTCTTTACAGTTGTGAATATCTTGCAAGCCGGTAGCTTTGGGGCAGATATTGCCCTTGCTCAACACATCGTTCTTGTCGCCGCGGATGGCGAGGATCTGCTCGCCCTCGTATTCGACTTCGATGCCACACATGGTTTCGCACAGATGACAGGTACGGAAGTGGAGCTGGCTCATGGCGTATTTCTCACAGTAGAAGCGCTGCGGTACTCAAGCAATGCAATGGGAATATGCAGTCCGGCATTGAGGCGCAAGGGAATTATTTGATCAATAGGCGATAAGTGGGCAATTCAAACACAAAAAGCCTACTTAATCAACCAGTATTAAGTTGCTCTATGTGAGATTTGAGCCGCCGGCATGTTTACGCCCCCGTCATGATGCCGGGGAAGTGGACTGTTGAAGCAGGTCGACAATTCCTTGAGTCATGGTGAGTAAAAATACGGATCTGGCGATATGATCGGATTGGGACAGGTAATCAGCAAGGCCATGAACCAGGACAACGCCCGCCAGCATCATGCGTGCCCGGATAAATTCCGGATTTCGGGTATTGGTAGATTGCACCATCAATTTTTGTAAGCGCAGCACGTCTGGCGCGGTCTGGTCACGACGAGCACGGAGCTCACTATAATTTGCAGAAGTCATTAGCTGGCTGTGAATCTTCAGAAAGGCGTGACCGCCATCCACATTGTCCAGTTGATCAGCCATGGGAAGCACCAGCGCCTCAATAAGCTGGTAAGGACTGAATTCACCGCCGGTCTCCAATTGATCCAGCATCGCTGTTCGACGCTCGGCAATGCCTTTTGCGTGCTTATCCAGCACGGCATCCAGCAGCCCTTGTTTATTGGTGAAGTGGTATTGCAGGGCGCTACGGTTTTTTTGCTGGGCGGCTTTGGAGATATCCAGCAAGCTGGTGTTGTCTACACCTCGCTCAGCAAATAACCTTTCGGCAGTATCAATAATGCGTTTGCGGGTGGCCGCGGTATCTTTGCGCAAGAGAATTACTCATGAAAATGGCAGTTCAACGGTTAAGTATAGTACAAGCGATGGCTTCACAATGCCTGGTGCATAACGCTATCCGGCAAGGCGTGCGCTGGAGTATCTTTGATAGTAAGAGATCTGGTATGGGAGGTGACGCCTGCAACATGGCAACTCAGGAGGCCACAGGTCGGTTGGAATCTGTCGACCAGAATCCCAAAAACAGCAGCCTGGAAATTAGTGATATATTATGGCGAGGGGCCTTGGCCCGGAAGTCTTATGTAGCTAAGTTGCAGGTGTCCCTGGTTTCAATGTAGTTAAGTTGCAGGCGCCCCTGGCTTCGAGTGAGAATGAGTACTGGCGATATGAATGATACGGACTGGATGCGCCACGCGCTGGAGCAGGCGGCGCTGGGCGGCGAACAGGGCGAGGTGCCCGTCGGGGCGCTGGTGGTTCTCGACGGTGAAATCCTGGGCCAGGGCTACAACCAGCCGATTGGCAGCTGTGACCCCACTGCGCACGCCGAAATTCAAGCCCTGCGACAAGCGGCGGCGAAAGTCGGCAATTACCGACTCAGCGGCGCCACGCTCTACGTGACCATCGAACCCTGTCATATGTGTGCCGGTGCCCTGGTGCACGCACGGATAGGGCGCGTGGTGTTCGGCGCACGGGAGCCCAGGGCCGGGGCGGTAGTCAGCCAGAACCGGCTGCTCGATGCGGCATTTCTCAACCATCGGGTGGCGTGGCAGGAGGGAGTGCTGGCGGAGCAATGCGCCTCTCTGGTCAGTGTTTTTTTTGCCCGTAAGCGGGGCGACAGCAACAAGTCGAAGCGCAATTCAAAGCGCAAGTCAAAGCGCGATTAGCGGGCCCACATCGCGCAGGCCCTCGGGCAGGTGCGCGGTTACATGGACCGGCGGTTTGCGCCGGTACTCATCGACTTGCTGCCAATCCAGCATATTGAAATAGCTGCGAATGTGCTGCACGTAGATGACCGCTTCCATACCGCGGGCGTAACCGTATTTGGTCTGCTTGTAATAAGCTTTTTGTTGCAGCAGCGGCAGGCGTTCCATGACCTCCGACCAGCTGTCCGGATTGCCGCCCTGGCGTTTGGTCAGGGCACGGGCGTCTCGTACATGGCCCATCCCCACGTTGTAGGCGGCCAGGGCGAACCAGGTGCGGTCGGGGTCGCGTATCTGCTTTGGTATGCGGCGACGGGATTTCCTGAAGTAGCGAGCGCCTCCGCGCAGGCTTTGCTCGGCGTCGAGCCGGTTTTCGATCTTCATCTCCCGCGCCGTGGTCTGGGTCAGCATCATCATGCCTCGTACCCCGGTGGGGGACACCGCCCTGGGGTTCCAGTGTGATTCGCGGTAACTGATTGCCGCCAACAGTCGCCAGTCGATGCCTTCTTCCCGCGCCACCTCTTTAATCAGTCTTTCATACTGGGGGAAACGACGCTCGACATTGAGGGCGAAAGTGTGGGAGTCGCCCTGGCCGGCGTGGCTGGTGTGGCCGTAATAACGCTCCT
This sequence comes from Gammaproteobacteria bacterium, assembly GCA_030618705.1. Taxonomy (GTDB): domain Bacteria; phylum Pseudomonadota; class Gammaproteobacteria; order Pseudomonadales; family JAHEGP01; genus JAHEGP01. Next base: position 3,045 of record JAUXCW010000219.1, read on the forward strand.
TGAGCATGTCGAGGGTGCCGTCCTCACTTATCCTGGTGAAGAAGTCGTTGACGGCATCGTACAGGTCATCGTCCGTGGGTTTGTGGGCGAGTGCCCAGCCCACCGGTTTTGGGCCCGCCAGTTGGAAGGCCCTGCGCACTAGCGGGAAGTAGGCCTTGTGTACCTCGAATTCGTTGGAGTCGACGATGGTATAGGTCAGTTGGCCGCGCTCCACCATATCGAGCAGGTCGAGGGTTTCCAGGTCGGTGGTTTCTCGCCAGCGCAGGGTGGGGTGGTCACGCGCCAGCTTGCGCAGTAGCTCCGCGTGGCTGCTGCGGGCCAGCACCATGATGTCCTTATCCAGAATTTGCTCTACTTTTCTCGGTCGTCGTGTTCCCTCTCGATAGACGACCAGTTGTTCGGCGTTGAAATAGGGCAGTGAAAAGCGATAGTCCCTGGCGCGTTCGCCGGGCGCGGTGAGGCCGGTGGCGGCGATATCGGCCTGGTTGCGGTCGAGTATTTCGAACAGGGCATCGAGGTTGTAGGCGGTGCGAATTTCGAGCTCGACACCGAGGCTGTCGGCGAATTCCTGTGCCAGGGCGTATTCGAAGCCGGTGGGTCCGAGCTTGCTCTCATAGTAGGTTGTGGGGCCGTTGCGGGTGACCACGGTGAGGGTTTTTTTCTGCTGAATATCGTCCAGGGAGTTCACTGTCTTGCAGCCGGGTATCGCGGTAAGCAGCAGCAATGGGCTGACTATAGCGACAAGCCATTGTCCGGCACGCTGGTAAGGGCTCGACTGTGATTGCTTGTTCAATACAAAATACCCACTCTTGCCAATTATTCTATTCTACCTGCTCGGGGTCTGAACCACTACTTTGCTTATCTGTGAACTGTATCGGGCGGGGTATCGATGGGTCGATAGCGGGTTTGCACGCCGATTCCGGCAAAATCTCCCCACCACGCCGTCGAATACAGTACAATTAGCGCCCTTTTTTGCAGCATCCCCTCTGCTTGTTTCGGCAGTGGAAAACTGCCCACAACGGAATATCCGCACGGCCTGTCGAGTAAACAGGCCCGGCGACACCAACAGGAGATCCAGGCGGCCCATGTTGATTATGCGCGGTGCACCCGCACTTAGCGATTTTCGTCTCAATAAGCTTCGCGCCACCCTCGGCAGAACCGCGGCTATCGGCCACCTCTACGCGGAGTATATCCACTTCGTGGAGCTGGCCGCAGAGCTGTCGGAGCACGAGCGCGAGGTGCTGGCGGGCTTGTTTCACTACGGCCCCTCGCTGCCCCGGCAGGAGGCGGCGGGCGAGCTGTTCCTGGTGGTGCCCCGCCCGGGGACGGTTTCACCCTGGTCGAGCAAGGCGACCGACATCGCCCGCAACTGCGAGCTCGACAAAGTCCTGCGCATCGAACGCGGTATCGCCTACTACCTGCAGTTTGACAGTGTCCCCGCGCCGGCCCATCGTGCAGAACTGTCCAGGGTGTTGCACGACCGGATGGTGGAAACAGTCTTCGATACCCTGGAGCAGGCCAGTATCCTGTTTCAGCATCACCGGCCCCGTGAGTTGGTCGAGATCGACGTTATGGGCCAGGGCAGGGCGGCGATGGAGCGCGCTAATATCGAACTGGGACTGGCGCTGGCGGACGACGAAATCGACTACCTGTGCAGCAGCTTCGCCGCGCTGGGGCGCAATCCAGGCGATGTCGAGCTGATGATGTTTGCCCAGGCCAATTCCGAGCACTGTCGCCACAAAATTTTTAATGCCGACTGGAATATAGACGGCGAACCGCAGCCGCGCTCGCTGTTCCAGATGATCAAAAACACCAACGAGCGTGGCGGTGAGCAGGTATTGAGCGCCTATTCCGATAACGCGGCCGTGGTCGCCGGGCCGGAGGCGGGCCGATTTTCCCCGGACCCCGACAGCGGTCGCTATGCCTACCGCCAGGAGCCCGTCCACCTGTTGATGAAGGTCGAGACCCACAACCATCCCACGGCGATAGCGCCGTTTCCCGGTGCGGGTACCGGTTCCGGCGGTGAAATACGAGACGAGGGCGCGGTGGGCCGCGGTTCCAAGCCCAAGGTCGGGCTTACCGGTTTCAGTGTCTCCAATTTACGCCTGCCCCGGAGCCCCCAGCCCTGGGAGCTCGACTATGGCAAGCCCGACCGTATCGCCTCGGCCCTCGATATCATGATCGAGGGGCCGGTCGGCGGCGCCGCATTCAATAACGAATTCGGCCGGCCCAATATATGTGGCTACTTTCGCAGCTACGAGCAGTCGGTGGCTGGCGCTGCCGGAGTGGAGGTGCGGGGCTACCATAAACCGATCATGATCGCCGGTGGTTACGGCAATGTTCGCCCCGGACACGTCGACAAACCGCCCTTTGCTGTCGGTAGCCAGTTGATCGTGCTCGGCGGTCCCGCCATGCTGATCGGTCTCGGCGGCGGCGCGGCCTCGAGCATGGCCACGGGCAGCTCCTGTGAAGACCTGGATTTCGCCTCTGTGCAGCGGCAAAATCCGGAAATGCAGCGCCGTTGCCAGGAGGTCATCGATCGCTGCTGTGCCCTCGGCGAGGATAACCCCATTGAATTTATCCACGATGTCGGCGCCGGCGGTTTATCTAACGCATTCCCTGAGCTGGTCAAGGACGGCGGTACCGGTGGCGTTTTCGAGTTGCGCAATATTCCCTGTGAAGAATCGAGCATGTCGCCGCTGGAAATCTGGTGCAACGAATCCCAGGAGCGCTATGTGATGGCGGTTGCCCCGGGCAATATGCCGGTATTCGAGCATATCTGTCGGCGGGAGCGCTGCCCCTATGCGGTGGTCGGTGAAGCCATAAGTGAGCAGCGCCTGCAGCTCGATGACCGGCAATTCGATACCCGGCCGG
>JAUXCW010000329.1 GCA_030618705.1 Gammaproteobacteria bacterium
GCCCTGGCGATGGGCCTGGTGGGCTGCGACAATCCACCCGTAGCCGTCGTCCCACTCACCCCGGTGGAAGTTATCACGGTACAAACTGCCGGCGGCGCAGACGGTCTTGTCTACTCCGCCCAGGTCGAGCCGGATATCAAAATCGACGTCGCCTTTCGCACCGATGGCTACGTGGTGGAAATTGCCGAACGCCCCGGCGTCAGCGGCAACACGCGGTTGCTGCAAGCCGGCGACGCGGTAAAAAAAGACGATGTGCTGGCCAGGGTCGAGAGTGAAGCCTACGGCGATAAAGTCGAGACCGCGGAGGCCAACCTGGCCAAGTCCCGCGCCGTCACCCACAAGGCGGAGCAGGATTACCGCCGCGCCAGCGCCCTGCAAGCCACCAACAGCATCACCGGCCCGGACTTCGACTCCGCCCAGGAGGAATATGAAGCCGCCAGGGCATCGGAGCAGGCCGCAAGTGCTCAACTCGACAAGGCCAATCTCAAATTTGGTGACACCGCCCTGGTCGCCCCCCAGGACGGCACCATCCTGCAACGCAATATCGAACTCGGCACCCTGGTGCACGCCAATACCACGGGCTTTGTGCTGGCCAAAACCGATTTGGTCAAGGTCGTATTCGGCCTGCCGGATATCGTGCTCCAGGCACTCATCATCGGTACCGAAGTGGATGTGCGCACCGCCGCCTATCCCAAGCGGGTGTTCGTGGGCACGGTGACCGAGATCTCCGCCGCGGCCAATCAGCGCTCCCATCTGTTCGACGTCAGCCTCACCGTGGACAATGCCGACGGCAGCTTGCGCCCGGGCATGGTGGCCTCCCTCGACCTCAACGCGAAAAAACTGGCGAGTGAACTGGTCGCCATTCCGCTGAAGGCGGTGGTAGCGGACGGCGTGGACGGCTTTGCTGTCTACCTGATCGAAAAATCCGACAGCGACACCGTGGCGAGGCTAACAAAGGTCGCGACCGGCGAGGTCCTGGGCAACGATATCGTGATCACCTCTGGCCTCGCGGCCGGCGATACCCTCATCGTGACCGGCACTTCCCAGGTTGCAGACGGGCAAGCGGTAATCATCATACCCTGAGACCAAACCGCAGTTTCGGAGAAATCGGGGCTTCCAGAGCAGGACTACAGTAAGTACCATTCCACCCTGACACGGAGTACTCAGCCTGGTGACTGATAACAAAATCGATAACGCCCTGGGCAAGAAAAACATCGCGCGTTTCAGCGTGGAAAACCCCCATGTCTCCTGGGCCCTGCTGATACTGGTCGTGCTGTGGGGTTACTACGGCTACCAGAACATGCCCAAGAGCAAGGACCCGGATATTCCGGTGCGCATCGCCATGGTGGTCACCCCCTGGCCCGGCCATACCGCGATGGATGTCGAACAACTGGTGACCAAAGCGGTGGAACAAAAAATCGCCGAGAGCGCCTATCTCAACCAGCCCAGCGACCGCTCCTTTTCCATCCAGTCGATTACCCTGCCCGGGGTTTCCATGGTCAAAGTACAACTGGCGCCGGGCACCGATCGCACCGAGGCCTTCAACGACCTCAATCGCAAACTGGAATCGATCAACGACTCGCTGCCCCAGGGTGCGGGGCCGATCGAGGTCAATAGCGAGTTCGGCGATACCGCCGCCATCCTCTTCGCCGTCGCCAGCCCCCGCGCCGACGCCACAGAAATCGCCCTGCGCAGCAAGGGAATCGAAGAGGCCATCAGGGCGGCCCGCAACAAACGCGCGGACAGCGGCAAGGCCGTCTCCCTGATCGTCGCGGTGCCGCTGGACATCGACCCCCGCGCCATGCAAGCCGGCCTTCCCTTGTTCGAGCAATGGCTACTGTCCCATGGCCTGGGGACGGAGTTCGAGTCGCTACTGGCACCGGGGTTTATCGGTATCGACTTCCTGTCCAGCGCCGACGATGCCGGGCTGCTGCACAGTACCGGGCAGTTTTTGCGCGAGCGCCTGGGCACCGATCACTTCGCCCCCGATGCCTGGGACCCGGTGCTTATTCACGACCCCGCTGATACCCGCGCACAACTCGCCTCGGTGGCTGGCGATAAATACAGCTACCGCCAACTGGACGACTACTCGACCACCCTGGCGGCCAATCTCAAGACGGTGCCCCAGGTCTCCCGGGTGCTGCGCTCCGGGGTGCTCGACCAGCAGATCACCCTGAGCTATTCCCAGGAAGTACTGGCTGCCTATGGCCTGCTGCCCTCCCGCATCGGTGCTGTCCTCGATGCCTGGGAGACCCAGATACCCGGTGGCGTACTAGCCGTGGAGGACATGAATATCGTGCTCAATCCACGGACCGACGCCAATACCGAGAGCCAGCTGGGCAGTGTCATCGTCACCCGGACCGACGACGACCTGCCGGTGTACCTGCGCAGCGTGGTCGATATACGCCGATCCTACCAGTCACCGCCGCGACTGCTGAGCTATTACACCTCACCTAACGAACAGGGTGTGTGGCAGCGCAACCGGGCCGTCGGCATTGCGGTGCAGATGCACGAGGGGGAACAGATCGGCGCACTGGGCGCGGCGGTCGACCAGTTGCTGCAACGCGTGCGGCCGACCCTGCCGGACGACCTGATTATCGAGCGGGTTTCGAACCAGCCCACCCAGGTGAAGGAAAGTATCGACCTGTTTATGCGTGCGCTGTACGAGGCCATACTGCTGGTGGTGCTGGTGGCGCTGATCGGTTTCTGGGAGTGGCGCTCGGCACTGTTGCTGATGATATCGATCCCTATCACCCTGGCTCTCACCTTCGGCATCATTTCGGTATTGGGCATCGATATCCAACAGGTGTCCATCGCCGCCCTGATCATTGCCCTGGGCCTGCTGGTGGACGACCCGGTGGTCGCCGGCGACTCGATCAAGCGCTCCATGGCCGAGGGCCGCTCGCGCCCGGTGTCCGCCTGGCTCGGGCCGACCCTGCTCGCCACCGCGATCTTCTTTGCCACCGTCACCAATATCGTCGCCTACCTGCCCTTCCTGTTGTTGAGCGGCAACCAGGGCCTGTTTCTCTATAGCCTGCCCATCGTCATGGCGGCGGCCCTGACCGCCTCGCGCATCGTCTCCATGACGTTTATCCCGTTTCTCGGCAGCATGTTGCTGCGGCCGCCGAAAAAGACGCCGCCGACCATCGAGGAGCGACGCCGCAAGGGATTTACCGGCCTGTACTACCGACTGGCCAGTTTCGCCGTCGACCACCGCAAGAAGGTACTGCTGTGCTCATTGCTGGTTATCGTCGCCGGGGGCTTCTTTAAGGCTCAACTCAAGAACGCCTTTTTCCCCGACGATGTACAGTATATTTTCACTATCGATGTCTGGCTGAAAAACAGCGCCAATATCGAGGCGACCAATCTCACGGCAAAACGTGTCGAGAAAATCGTGCGCGAGGAAGTTGCCGCCTTCGCCGATAAACGCGGCCTCAAACAAGACCTGCTGGAATCGATCAACACCTCGGTGGGCGGTGGCGCGCCGCGCTTCTGGTTCACTGTGAGTCCGCAACAACACCAGGCCAACTACGCTCAACTGGTGGTGCGAGTGAAGGACAAGGATCTGACACCCCAACTGATACCGCGGCTACAGCACGCCTTGAGCGGCAAGATCGCCGGCGCCGATATCGACGTCAAGCAGCTGCAGACCACGCCGGTCAACTACCCCGCGGCCGTGCGCATCTCCAGCCGACTGACCCCGGGCAGTGCCGATGAACGCGCCGACATCGCGCGTCTGCGCCGCTACGCCGACCGG
>JAUXCW010000386.1 GCA_030618705.1 Gammaproteobacteria bacterium
CATCACCTTGTAGCCATCGGCGGTGCTTCTATTCCAGGAGCCGTGCAAGGCGACCAGCGCTGATTTTTCTTCAAACCCCGGGGCACCCCGGATAAAATGGATTCCCAGCGGCGCATTGTGTGCCGCAAATCCAAACTCCGGATCGATGGCGCGAGCCGACAAATCCCCTACACCATGGCCCAGGTCGGGGTCGAGGTCGCCGAAACCATTGATATAGGGCCAACCGTAAAAACCGCCCTCGATCACACGGTTGAGCTCGCAGGGCGGGAAATCGTCCCCAAGAAGATCGCGGCCGTTATCGGTGGCGTACAGTTCGCCACTCCAGGGCGCCCAGTCAAAACCCACACTGTTGCGCAGCCCCGTGGCGAATATGTGCCCGTCACTGCCATCGGGCGAAAAGCGCATGAGGGTCGCTCGCCGTACATCCTTCTCGATACAGGCATTGCAACTTGAACCGACAGACAGATAGAGCTGCCCGTCGGGGCCAAAACCGATGGTTTTACTCCAGTGATTCCCGCTATCGGGCAGCCCTTCTACAATGTGCTCATAGTCGCCGCTAATCTGTCCACCAGGCTCATCAAACCGAATCCGGCCTATCGCGTCGGACTCGGCAACATACAACCAGCCATCCCTGAGTGCCAGGCCCTGTGGCCTGGTCAAGCCGGATAACAGTGTATGTCTTGCATCCGGCAAGCCATCACCATCTGCGTCCCGCTCCAGCAATACCACTTCCCCGGCGCGCGGCCTGCTCACCAGCAGCTCACCCTCATCAGTGAACGTCATAAAGCGCACCATCGGCAGGCCGGCGGCATAAACGGAGACTGAAAACCCCTCCGGCACGACGAGTCTACTACGCCAGACCGACTCCTCCGGCGAATCGATGCCCTTACCACTCATCGCGTTGAGCAGGACATCCATACTGGTAATCTTAAGCGGGCCGAAGACGATAAAGCCGACAGCCAACAGCACGACACCAAGGCCCAGGCCAAGCAGTAACTTTTTTATCATTGGGGAACTGCCCTGCGCTTACTACTCGACAAGTACTTTGCGAAAAGTGAAAGCACCGCGCAAATCACCCTCGGAAAATCCCCTTGCCTGGTCCTGTGGATAGTTTTTAGCCAGCGCCTTCTGTACATCCGCTGACAACTCGGAACCATGGCAGCCGAGACAGAGCTGGCCGGTCATTATAGGCTGCATATAAAAGAAGGTGCTGATACCGTCAACATCCCGGATTTCCGCCACCGAGATATCCGCCGGTGCTTTGCCCGCCGCCAGCGCGTTGTTCATGGCGTTCATCTGGCTGCGCTCCCAGTCACTGGGCGCGTTGGCCGGGTTTCGAACTTTCAATGCAGTGCGCGCCAGGGTCCAGTGATCGGTGGAAAGTTGCTGTTCGATCTCCGGCACCTTCAGCTTGCAGACGTCAATCGCATTGATCGGCCCGCCGGTACTCATCGCGCTGACCAGCTCGGCTTTTAAACTGCCCTGGAACTGCCCGGCCAGGGCCTGCGCCTGTTCGACCAGGGCCTGTTCCGACTCAGCGGCTTGTGCCGGCTGAATGCTCGCGCCTAACATGGCGACCATGCCGGCAGCGAAGAAAAGATTACCAGGTACTATCTTGCGTGCTTTCATCTTATCAGTGCTCCGTAATCAGGCGAGTTCGACGGTGGAACCGGGAGAGCGTCACTACTTCTGTACCTGCAACATATACTCCGCCACCTTCAGCCGCAACTCCTGTGGCAGGTAATCCTGTGGCGGCATCTCGGGATAGTCTGTCCGAATCTTTTTCGGCTGCGCTATATAGTCGGCAATACCCTGGGGATTATCCTTGTACAGGGCCTGTACTACCAAGGTCGCGGGGCCGATCATCCGCAGGTTGTAGGCATGACAGCCCGCGCAAACACCATTGAACAAGTGTCGGGCGCGATCCTCATCATTGGCGATCTGCCGGGCGGGGGCCGGTTCGGGCAGCATGTAGCTCACCGTTTCCGCTGTCGTGGTAATCTCACATTGCCCCCATTTTTTGAGACCGTAACTCCGGTATGCCCCCTTATTGAGAATGCAGCTGTCCTCCTCCTCGGCTGTACCAAAGGCCAGGATATCGGGACCCCTGGTTTCGAGTTGGGTCAGCATCAGTGCCTTTACCTCGGCGACGGGATCCCCGCCGTTGTCAATCATAAAATTATCGAGAATACGGGTTCTGTCGGGATTGGGCTCGGACTCCGGGTCGGTCGACACATCGGTAATAAAGGACAAATCGGTGATAGCAATCCCCACGGTATTGTTACCGGATACGATATTGCCCTCTATTGTCACATCGTCCGCGGCCATAATGATAATGCCGGTACCGACCGGCACATTGGACACGATAGAGCCAGGCGCGCCAAAATTTGGCGTGTTATTGTTTACCACGAAGTTGTTGCGAATAATAATATCGTAGGCGGTCTTGATCGGCAGCCCGGGTGTAATAAAAGCCAGAATGCCGGCAGTGTTGTCGTGAGCGTAATTGTTCTCCACCAGGGCATGGCGCGAGTTTTCGATTTCGATACCCGCGACGCTATCGAAAACTTCATTGTGGCGCACATCGAC
>JAUXCW010000135.1 GCA_030618705.1 Gammaproteobacteria bacterium
TGCCGTTGAAGTCATTGAATCGACCCACCAGCCAGCTGTAGCCCAGGTGCTTGATGCGGAACTGGATCGCGGCGTGCATACCCTCGATATCGAACTGGTACTCGGCGGCACTGCTCGGAAAACTGACAAGCAGCAGGACCCAGGTCAAAAACTGGGTTTTCACTATCGTTTTCATCTGTCGGCTCCTGTGGAAATTCTCGTAGACCTGCCCGTAGAAAAGAAGGAAATTCTATAAACCCAGGATGCGGCGCAGGCTGCGATCCCGGTCGATAAAATGGTGTTTAATGGATGCCAGTCCATGCAGTGCCGCCAATACCACCAGCGACCACGCCAGGCGTTCGTGCCATAGGCCGGCGATATCCTCCTGCTGTGGATAGTCGCCCAGGGCGGCCGGTAGTTCAAACCAGTCGAAGAGTGAAATCGCTGTGCCGCCGGCAGTGGAAATAAAATAGCCGCTGGTGATGGTGGCCAGGATAAGTGCGTAGAATAGCCAGTGTACCGTGATAGCTAATCCCCTCTCGGCGGAATGAAGGCTGGCTAGCGGCGGTGGTGGCGGGTTGAGCAGGCGGGCGAGCAGCCTCAGCAATAACATTGCCGCTAACAGCAAGCCGACACTCTCGTGGATAGCGGGCGCCCGGTTATACCATGGGTCGTAGTAATCCAGCTCCACCATGCTCAGGCCGAGCCAGAACAGGCCGATAATGATCACAGCCATTGACCAGTGCAGCGCAATGCTGAACCAGCCGTAATTGTCGCTGTCATTGGCGAACATAATCTGGCCTGATTTGCCGAACCGGGACCGGCTAACGGTACACTATTTCTGTGGCGGATGCAGGATCCGTGCTTATTACTTTATCGGTTTGCCGTTACAATGCGCCGGACAATGGGGGCGTGTTCGGGACGTGCCTGTTCATTGATAGCCTCAGGGGCCGCTGTTGCTTACTACTGCTCGATACCTTGTTTTTACCGTAGTGCTGCTGTTGCTGTGGAGTTGCGCTGCCAGCCGTTCTATCGACGAGCGAACCCTGCCGTTGCCGGTGATGCGGGGAGCGGAACCGGCCGCGCCTGTGGCGCCGGCTCGCAGCCTGAAGCTGGTAAGCCTGAACCTTGCCCATGGTCGCAAGGACAGCCTCAACCAATTACTGGTCAGCGACAAGAAGACCCGGCAGAACCTGGATGACATCGCCGCCTTTCTCGAGGGCGCCGGGGCCGATGTGGTGGCGCTGCAAGAGGCGGATAGCCCATCGCCATGGAGCGGCGAATTCGACCATGTCGCCTATCTCGCCGAGGCGGCGGGCTACCCTTACTATGTTTATACCGAGCATGCGCGGCTGTGGATGGGAAACTACGGCACTGCCATTTTGTCGAAGTGGCCGATTCAATCCGCATTCGGCCTGACCTTTCCGTCAACACCGCCGACCGCGAGCAAGGGCTTTACCCTGGCGCAGGTCGCCTGGAGTGCCGACGATGCCGGCATTGAGCCTGTGCTGGTCGATGTGGTTTCGGTACACCTGGACTTTTCTCGCAAGTCGGTGCGCAGGCAGCAGTTGGATGAATTGGTCGCCGCACTGCAGTCGCGGCAGGGCCCGCTGGTCATTATGGGGGATTTCAACAGCGAGTGGTTGGCGAGAAAATACCTGGTGGAAAGCTTTGCCGACAGCTCGCCCATGCATGTCTACGATGCGGCGAGTGAAGATTTAAATACTTATAAAGACCAGCGGCTGGATTGGATAGTATTATCCCGGGATCTGGAGTTCGACAATTATCACATCGCGCCCGAGTTGCTGTCAGACCATCGAGCGGTGGTCACTGACATGTATCTCTGCACACAATTATGCTCACAAGAAGGTGGTACACGATGAGAGCTGCCGGAATTCAGCTACTGACCCTGGGTTTGCTGCTGGCCTTGCTCGGGGCCTGCGCTTCGGCACCGCCGCAGCCGCCCTGCGCCACTGACCGATTGAATATTACCGACTGCCCGCCCGCGGACGCGGTGACCGACCCGGCCATTGCGCAGTATCAACAAAAACGTCGCTGGCACAAACCGGCGGATCTCGATTTCGAGCCCACTGAACTGGGCATGAGCGCTGATATCGGTGTGATGCAGGCGAAAATGCGGGTGATCGGCAGCAGCTACGAAGAGTCTGTGCGCTCCCTTGCCGCCAAGATATGGTTGATCGACCACGCCCAACACACCCTGGATGTGGCCTATTATATTTTCAAGCGCGACCTGGTGGGGTATGCCCTGCTGGGGGCCTTGTGCGACGCGGTCAAGCGCGGTGTCGATGTGCGCGTGATGGTCGACTCACTGGGCTCGATCCATATGAGCCACTCGGAACTGAAGGCGCTGGAAAACTGCGCTATCGATGGCGGGTTTGTGCGCAATGCCGCGGGCGAGGTCACCACCACCAGGGCACGGGTGCAGGTGGTGGTGTTCAATGCGATCTCCAAAGTCTTTGTCAATTACAACCGCCGCTCCCACGATAAACTGCTGGTGGTGGATGGCTCCTACCCCGATATAGCCTGGGCGATGACCGGGGGGCGCAATATTTCCCTGGATTATTACGGGTTGCATGCCGACGGCAGCCAGGATCCCACGGCCTATATGGATGTGGAAATACTGGTGAAGCCGGCTGTGGGGAGCGGCCCCGAAGAGTCCATTACTCGCTTGAGCGAACAGTATTTTAGCGTGCTGTTTTCCCACAAGCGCAATAAGCGCCTCTCCACCGGGCTTGCCTACAAGGGCCAGCTTGAGAAATCCCGTGACAGCCTGGGGGCGCTGCGGGCAATGCCGGACTTTAAAGCCGCCTACGATACGATGCCTGTCTACCTGTCACAGTTACGCGACGGCAAGGTGCGCCTGGCCCATGAGCTGCAAAACCTGATGAGTAGTAATGTGGTCGATGCCTATGACGAGAACATCCGGCAAAACCCGAATTCAATTATCTGGCTGCTCGGCCGTCTCAATGCCGAGGTCGGGGTCGGTGGGGGCGGTGGAGTTGTACGGATTGTCTCTCCCTACCTGTTTGTCCCACGCTACGAGCGCAAGGATGGCAGCGTCTACTACGATGGCCAGGAGGAACTGCGGAAATGGCTCAATACGCACCCCGACAACAGCATTGAGATCATTACCAATTCGATATTGACCAGCGATAACTTTTTTGCCCAGGCCATCATCGATATGGATACCGCGCCGCGCTTGCTGTTGACGCCGGAAATGGAGCAGCAGTGGCAGGAGAAAAAACTGCAGCGAAGTGAATTCAACCAGGAGCTGGTGGAATCAGATCTGTGGCGGCAGCTGATCAACAATCCGCGGATAAAAATTTACCAGACCGGCCGCGGCGATGCCGTGTTGCTCGGCGGCGATACCTACTACGGTAAGCTGCACGCAAAATTTCTTCTCAGCGCTCGCGATATCGGCTTCGTCGGCACCAGTAATTTCGACTACCGCTCGCGGTTGTATAACAACGAGATGGGGTTTTTCTTCCAGAGTGAAGAGCTGAGCGCCGACCTGGTGCGGGAATTCGAAGCCCTGAAAGCGCAGTCATACTTGTGGGGCAGCCCGCAATGGCTGGAGATGCGGGCAAGGCTGATGGAGGAGGGTGGCAGCAAGGGCAAGGCGACCAAAAAGCAGCGCAAGACCTTCAAGAACCTGCGTAGCTCCGGCCTGCACTGGCAGTTCTGAGCTACTCCTGAGTCGATTTACCTATTCGGGCCGCCACTTGATATTACAACCCATGGCGGGTATTTGCTCCGCGGGTGCCGGCTCCCCGGCCAGTAGCTTGTCGAGGGCCTGTCGCAGGTCCGCGCCGCTCACATCCACGTCGTTGCCCGGGCGGGCATCGTCGAACTGGCCGTGGTAGTAAAGGGCTAATTTGGCATCGAACAGGTAGATGTCCGGGGTGCAGGCGGCCTTGTAGGCCCGGGCCACCTGCTGGCGCTCATCGTAGAGGTAGGGGAAGGGATATTCCTTCTCCGCCATATACTGGGGCGCATCATCAGGGTAGCTGTCCGCGTCATTGGCGTTGATGGCGATGATGCTGATCTCCTGGGGTTGGTAATCGCCGGCCAGGTCGCGAAGAGCCTGCTCGATATGCTTGACATAGGGGCAGTGGTTGCAGATAAACAGGATCAGCGTGCCGTTTTCGCCGCGAAGCTCATCCAGGGTGCGTTGCCGACCAGTGACCACATCCATGAGCGCGAAGTCGGGTGCGATGGTGCCGATGCTTATCGAGTTGGATTCAGTTAGAGCCATAGAATGTATTCCCTGGACTGTGCAATTACCCGGAGCTTACTATTCTGGCGGGAAATTTTACAGTGCATTTAACAGCAGATTCTGCCGCCGACACTGACGCTGCCGCGCATGCCGGAACCGCCGTGGTAGCCGCCAAAGCTGGACACGCCGATACTGCCGTAGACATTGGGCTGGCATCCGCCGAGGCTGAGTAACACCAGGCCGACGGCAATAAAACGTAACAGGCTTGTGAGACGGCTCATGGTGTGGACTCCTGTTGATCAGTGCTTTGGGGTTGGTGATTGCTCCAGGTTTGAATGACCAGTCCGGCGCCGGACGGATCCCTGATAATAGCGAGTTCGCCACCAGACGGGCTCGCTTGCGGGGGCAACATCAGCTGGCCGCCAAGGCCCTCGACCCTGGCACTGGTGGCTTCGGTATCCTCGACGCGAACATAGGCTACCCAGGTCGGGGCAAGGTCCGCCACGGGGTTGGCCAGTACCGCGACTCTTGGTTCTCCCCGGGTTTTCAAATAATGGTAGGTGTCGCCGTTGGCCAGAGTCAATTCTCCCGGGCGATAGCCGGCAAGGTCGGTATAAAAGCGGGTTGCCGCCGCGACGTCGGATGTCCACAGCTCATTCCACATAAAGTCGTCGACCCCCGCCGCCCTGTCCAGCGGGTCTCCGTCCCTGGTCTGGAGTAGAGCGACATTGGCCCCCTGCGGGTCTTGCACCAGGGCCAGGCGGCCGCGCTCACCGACATCGGTCGGGCCACCGTATACCACGCCACCGTCGAGTTTTAGCTTGTCCACCGCGCGATCGACGTCGTCCACAGATAGGACCACAACCCATTGGGAAATATCGCCCTGCTGGGTAAATTTGCGGGCATCGACCAGGCCGCCGATTGCCAGACCATCGTGCATGATCAGGGTGTAATCGCCGCCCTCGACCGCTTTGAATTTCCAGCCGAACAAGCCGCCGTAAAAGCGTTTGGCGGCGGCCGGGTCCTCGGTGACCAGGTCGTGCCAGATCACCTTGCCGGGCAGGCGGGTGCCGGTTGCATCGGCGCTTACCGGGGGCAAATTTACCTGCAGGTTGGTGCAGCTATAGAGCGTACCCAGTAGCAGTGTGCACAGCAGAAAAGAGAACTTTTTCAATCGTCTATTCCTTCAATCCGGGGAGAGCTATTTGATGTTCAGGCGTACCCGGCCCCAGGGGGTACCGTAGTGGATTCGCCCATCCTGGTCCAGCAAGGTAGCGGAAAACAGCACGTTATAGCGTTGGCCGCCAATTGCATAGTGAAAGTGCGATTCCCCGGTATCCCAATCCAGCGCCTCCAGGGTCCATTGATTGTCGCGGGCGCCGATCAGGTAGGCCGTGTTGGAGCCCACGCCGACCATCGGCACGCAACTGGGTGAGCTGACCGCCTGGTTGACCCAGTCTGGTTTGAGTCGGCGCGAGACCGGATCCCATTCAAATTTCTGTACGCCGTAGGGTTGGTAGTTCGGGTTGCTGCCGAGGTAGCTGATCAACAAGGTGGCCGCCTGCTCGGGCAGGTACCAGGGAATATTGCGGGGATGGTTGTTGACCACCAGGGCGCCGTAGTCGGCCACCACCACGGATTGCTCCGACTGGATCTGGTCGAGCGTGGGGTCGCCCATGGTCACTGCCTGCTGCCCGGCGATGCGGCGATCCGGTGTGCCGGGTAATTGTTCCCAGTCATCGGGAATCTCGTTGCGCCAGAACAGTACCACGTTCATTTGTGGCTGGCCGTCGGTGATCACCACAAACTGGTCTTCATCACCGAACCCCATTAGCGAGGGGGTGGCGCCGGTGCCGTGGCCCCAGTCGTTGAGGTAGGGGGCAGTCCAGGCACCGTGTTTTTCTTCCGTGCTGAACTGGTCGCCGGTCCACATCACCTTGTGCATGTGTTGTTGGCTGGCGATATAAATGCCGCCGTCCTTGTCGATGGCGTAGGCATTGCGAATCCAGCCGTAGCCGGCGCGGCCCGTGCTTTTGTCCTCCGCGCCCTCGCTGTGCTCGATGCGAATCAGCCGATAATCGCTGAAGTCGCGTTTGACCGCCGCCACATAGCCGTGCTCGGTAGCGGCGATAAGCCAGCCGTCGTAGGTCATATTGAGGCCCATGATGGGGCCCGTGGCCTCGGCGGGCAACTGGAACTCACGCAGCTTGACGATGGCCGAGGTGGAGTCTCGCGGGTCTTTGTCGCCATAGGCCGTGATCAGGCCGGATTTACTGCCGACATAGTAGATGTGGTCCTTGTCGAGAACCGTGTAGAGGTTGGACAGGTTGCGCAGTTTCTGGGCATCTTTATAGGCATGGTAGATAGCGAAGATGCCGTCATTGCTGTCGTCGAATGCGGCGATGGATTCATCGGCCTGCTGCGGGCTCCAGTGCTCGACATCCGGAAGCCAGGATTCGGCAACGACCTGGTAGCTGTCGTAGTCCAGCTTGACGATGCGGTCCAGGCCGTTACCCCAGAACACACGCTTGCCGTCCTCGTACACGCCCGAGGTGACAATGCCGAAGAAACCCGGCCCGGTATGCACGTATTGCAGTTCTCCGGGGTCCAGCGCGCGGCCGGGGCCGGTGGGGCCCGCTTGCGGCACGGCATCTTGCTGGGCGCCATCACCATGGGCCATGGCGTAGTTGGAATCCGCCAGGAAGGGGTTCTTCGGCGGCATATTGCCGGCATGCAGGGTGCTACACGCCAGTATCGACAGGGCGAAGATGATCCGTCGTGCGATTGAGGGCGGATGGTTGATCATCCTGAACTCCGGTCTGCCGTTTGTTATTGCGGGGAGTATGCCCCAAAGCCGATGTATTGTTAAGGAATGGTATTTTACATGGCATATCAGTTGTATGATCATGGGCAACGCATGTAATTGACGAGATCAGGCTATGACTATGGCAAAGACCGTTCTACTTACCGGAGCATTTGGCAATATCGGCCAGGAGACCCTGGACAAGCTACTGACAGCGGGGCATAAAGTCGTCTGCTTCGATCTTGAAACGCCGAAAACCCGTGAGGTCGCGGGCCGGTATCGCGACCGCGTCAGCGTGGCCTGGGGCGACATAGGTGACGAGGCCGTGCTTTCCCAGGCACTGGACGGCGTTGATACCGTGGTGCATCTCGCCGGCATCATCCCGCCCCTTTCTGAGCGCAACGGGGCACTGGCTGAAAGTGTCAACGTAGGGGGAACCCGGGCGTTAATTGCAGCGATGGAGGCATCGCCCGCCACCAAACGCCTCATTTTTGCTTCGACATTTGGTGTCTTCGGTAAAGTGCAGGATCGTGAGCCGCCCTTGAAAAACGACTCGCCGGTCAGCCCGGACGATAACTATGGTCGCAGCAAGGTGGCGGCGGAGGAATCCATTCGCGGCTCAAACCTCGATTGGACCATCCTGCGAATCGGTGCGGCACCTCCGGTGGGCATACCCTCGGGGGGCACCCATGAACCCAGCACCATGTTCGAAATGAGCGCCGACGCTCGTATAGAATTCGTTCACCCCGAAGACGTCAGCAGTGCTTTTTGTAATGCGGTGATGTGTGATGCGGCAATCGGTAAATCGCTGTTTCTCGGGGGAGGCTCGAACTGCCAGCACATGGGCCTGGATTTTGCTTCAAGGATCGCCGCGGCAAACGGCATTGCCGGTGGACTGCCTGCGGCGGCTTTCAAGCCATGCCCGATTCCGGAGTTTTACGGTGATTTTGTCGATACCGAGGAAAGCCAGCAACTACTGCAGTTCCAGCGCTACACCATGGACGACTATGCCTTGCATACGCGCCGGGCCATGGGTTGGAAGTATTACCTGATTCGTATGATTTCACCGCTGGCAAAACGCGCGCTGCTGAAGCATTCACCTTATTTGAAACGCTAGCGACCTGCCTGCCTGCGTGTCGTTTCTTGGCGGCGGGACTGCTTGCGGGTACTTGCTCGAAGTCAGGCTATGACGGGAAAAGTAGGGGTGTACGATGAAGGTGCTGATCGTTGGCGCGGGGGTCACGGGTTGCTTTACGGCCGCGCTGTTGATGCAAAAAGGGGTGGATGTCTCAATACTGGCGCGAGGTGACAAGGCTGCTCGACTTGAGCGTGACGGCCTTCACATGCGTAACGGTATGACTAACGAAAAGGCGAACGTTCGCCTCAGTATCGTGCGCCCCCCCGTTGCCGAGCTGTTCGACATCGTGATGGTCTGCGTTCAGGCGCTGCACCGGCCATCGATTACTCCGCTTCTACTCGAGCTGCCCGGACATCCCACGGTCTGGTACCTCGGAAACACCACTCAGGGCTACGATACTGCCATCGAGCAACTGGGAAGCGACCGCGTCCTCGGCGGCTTTCCAGGGGTTGGGGGCACCTGGGAGGACGACGTGCTGGTCTACGCGGACCGCGAGAAGCCCCGTGATCAATCCTTTGACCGTCTTATCATCGGTGAGGCGCACCCCGACGCGGCAGCCGCGGCTGACGCCGTTGAGAACGACATGCAGGGGGTCGGCATGAACATCGAGCGCTACGTGCCCATCATGGCCTGGCACTGGAGTCACATCGCCCTGATCCTACCCCTCGCCGGGGC
>JAUXCW010000366.1 GCA_030618705.1 Gammaproteobacteria bacterium
TATTTCTATTTCCACGCCGATGGCTGCCGCGTAGGGTTTAACCTCCAGCACAGAGCTGACAACCACTCGATAGCGCTCGCCCTCGTCGGAGGCCGTGCCGCTTATCAGCACCACCAGGCTGTGATTGCCGTCCCGATAGATATCCGTGATCGTGGCTATTTTTGTTCCCAGTGTAAGGACCACTGATGCGCTCATCCGAGGCTCAGGTGGAGACCTATAATCGGATTGTGATTCCAGCAGCCTGGGAGAATAATTCGCCGACTCTTCGGTGACCCAGGAATTCGACACTGCCCGTTTGATTTCCAACATGGTTTTCAGCTTTAGCGGTTCCCTGCCCCGCGGTTCCGCAAACAATCGAAAGCCATCGCCGATCTCACGAAGTATCAAGCGGCCCCAGTTTTGAATGGCGGGTTTCTGCTGAGGCATAAAAGCTGCCATAGCGACGCGCTCCAGGCCATAGGGTACTGGCTCCCCGGCTTCCTGCTCCAGCATCCCATGTAATTCCCGATAGTCCATCAGGCACTGCTCACAATGGGCAAGGTGATCCATTACCCGGGTAGTCTGGTAGTCGTTGAGTTGTTCTTCGCTGAAGTCGGCCAGGGTCTGGGCATCGATGTGGTCGCCCGGGGGCGATTCCCGGGGCTTGTGCAACAGCAGGCGTAGCAACCTGCCCTCTCGCACTTTGGCCTGGCACTCGGGGCACTGTCGGATATGGTTCATGATGGCGCGGTTACGGCGGGGGGAGCTGAGGTATTCGTCGAGCATGGTATCGTTTAGCAGGTGTAGCATGCCCACCTCAGGTTTCCCCTTGCAGCAGCGGCTCACCAGCCAGGTGCACACGCAACTGGGCCAGTGCCCGGTGGAGGGCGACTCTCACGCTGTTCTCGGTCATCTCCAAATCGGCGGCAATCTCTATCACGGTCTGCTCCGCATAGAAGCGGCGTTTGATCAAATCGGCCGGGCGGCCCTGCATCTGTGCGTCGAGAATACCACTGATCAGCCTGCGCCGCTCACGCAAGCACTGTAGCCGTTCGGGGTCGGCGGAGGCATTGTCGCCGGCTTCATCAGCGTATTTATCTTCGTCGAGGGGCTCGAGCCGGCGCTGGCGGCGCAGCCAATCCACGGCAAAGTTCTTCGCCACGGTAATGAGCCAGGTTTTCAGGGTAGCGTTACCACGCCAACTGCGCAGGCGACGGTAGTTGCCCTCGCTGATATGGGCGAAAAAGCTCTGGACCAGGTCTTCACTATCCTGATCCGGGATCTGTTTATAGCGGAACGCGGACAGGACCGCGGGCAGATAAGTCCTGATGAACTCGTCTGCCGCGTGTTGATCGCCCGCGGCGATCGCCTGTATCAGTCCCCTTTCGTCCAAATTGGCCCTACCCCCAGTAAAATGCCGACAGTTGGCAATGACGCCGGCCACGACTGACTGCCCCAAACCCCATGTTAGTTGACCGCGCATGGGCCATTAGACGCGGGCCGGGTGCAAAGTATTACACGCTTTACACGAGCTTATTTCGAGAATGGGATATTAGCGGTTTTCAGAGATATGTATAGATTGTATACATATACAGGTCGTGTTTTCAGGCGGGTGGGGGGTGGTATTGCTGCAAGGGCTGGATTCCTGCCTGCGCAGGAATGACGAACGTACTGGATTCCCGCCTGCACTGGAATGACGACGGGGGTGCTTGCGCTGGAATGACGAGCGGTACCCGGGCGGGAATGACGGTAGCGCAGTCAAAACTTAATAGTTTTTACTCGTTTTAGTAAATCGTCAGCACCTGAAATCAACTCGGTCAAAAGCGGTTCATCGATATCAAAATGCCCTTCATACTCAGCCAGATTTCTTCTTTCATGACAGGTAGAAAAGATACGAGTTTGAACCTTATTCAAGCCGACTGTATGAGCCAGGCACTGAAACACAAGGTATCGCTTATCGGTACGATAGCCGGCAGCACGGAGTGCAGCCAGTGCCAAGCCATGGGCCGCACTATAGGCAAGGTCAAATCGACTGGCATAGGATAGCGTTTCTACCTGCGCATCGACAAACCGGTCTATCGCCGCGCTGACCAGCCCATCAAACTCTCGCTTATCCGGCGGTTCTTCATGTAGTTGGCCAATACGAACCAGATTTTCAAGACTGTTTGTCGCCATCGATTACTCCCTTAATCATCAGCTTGGGCTGTTCCATCACCCGCTTGAGAAAGCTATTATTATCCCGCAGCTTTGCGGCGAAATCATCAGCAGTATAAATCGTCGGATGTAAAGGGCGCTGCAAGGATTCTTCCAACGGTATTAGCAAGCCAATCACATCGCCATAGGCGATACCCTCACCTACCAGCATCAGGTCTATATCACTGGACAGACTGTCTGTCCCTTTTGCCACCGACCCATAGACAAAAGCCAGTGCCAACCGGTCGTTAATTGGCGCCAGGGCTGCGGCAATCACATCCGTCATCCCGAAGGTTTTACGGACAATCGCCTTGAGCTCAGAGAAAATCGGACAGGCCGGGTTGGCCTGATAATGGTGCTGGTTGCCTATTTTATCCAGAGTTATAATCCCGGAGGCGACCATACGGTCGAGCTCACGTTTGATCGTTGCGACCCCCATGCCGGTTTTGCGCAATATTTCCCTGGTATAGAAAGATTTTTCAGGATGCCCATACAGCAAGCCCAGCACATTCCGCTGGGTGGTCGTAAACAGGGCGTCGCCAAGCAGGGTCATGCTAAAGCCAAAACGCGGAATATGTTCATCATTATAGAACTATAGTTCATATTTAGTGAACTATCAAACCGGGGTATGGAACCTCCAAGTCCCCCCGGCACCTGTAACGCCGACGCTCACTATTGCCATCGCATTCCGGCTCTTTGCTATTTGGCACCGCCGTGATCTGCTAAAGTAGCGACGGCACAAGCCTCCGAAGATTTGACCACCAGGCCGGGTGGAAACAGTTCTTCACCAAAGGATCCCTATGGAACTAGCCGAGCGCGTTCGCAGTCGCCATGTGTGGCGGCTGGCCTGGCCCAATATCGTCAGCACCCTGATGCTGACGTCGGTCGGACTCGCCCATATAAAACTGGTCGCTCACTA
>JAUXCW010000347.1 GCA_030618705.1 Gammaproteobacteria bacterium
GATCCTGATCGCCGAGCAGGGCGATATCAATGGCGACCACCGCCTGGCATTTCTTGCCGGCTTGCTGCAAATGCAACGACGAATGCCGGCCTCGTCGATTCCCTACGGTGACTTTAGCGATGGAATTTGATCGATGGCTGGCACAATTGGCCGGCGCTGCCAGCGGGCAACACTGGCGTTATTTACTGATTTTATCCGGTGACCGCGATTGGGGCCTCGGCTTATGTGAATCCAGCCCCTTATTGCGAGGCGAGCAATCCCTGTGGGTGAGTGATCACGGGCCCGCGGCTTGCCGTAGTATAAGCCCTGCCCGGGCAAGCTCATTGCTTGGCACCGAGACCGATCATATCGTCTACGATGCCTGGAGCGGTTTTCACCCTAACGGATTCGGTATACTGTCTGGCACCGTGCGGGCCGGTGGTGTGCTGGTTTTGCTGGCCCCGGTCATGGCGGAGTGGGAGCAATACGACGATCCGGATTATCAGCGCATGGCGGTGCCAGGGTATTCCTGTGCCAGTCGCCGCTTTCTGCAACACCTGGTGCGGTGCCTGTCCGATGACGCCGATGTCATATTGCATCGGCAAGGCGAGGCCTTGCCCGTTGTGCCAGGCCTGAATGATCGGCATAAGTCGGCGACTCTGCCGGTTCCTGTTGCGGGCATGGATTGTATCACCCTCGACCAGGCGCAAGCAGTGGCGGCTATCGAGCATGTCGTGACGGGGCACCGCAATCGCCCCCTGGTGTTGACAGCCGATAGGGGCCGGGGCAAGAGTGCGGCGCTGGGTATCGCGGCGGCGAGATTATTAACCAACGAAGTCGATTATATTGTTGTCACGGCGCCGGTAATGAGTAGCGTGGCGAGTGTATTCAAGCATGCCGCAATGGTGCTGGGAGATGCCAGCCGCGAGGGCAATACCCTGGTCTGGCGAGGGCGCCGTATACAGTATATTCCCCCCGATGAATTGCTGCGCACACGGCCACCAGCGCGTTTGTTGCTTGTAGATGAGGCTGCCGCTATTCCCGCGCCCCTGCTGGGAAACATGCTCGACCATTATCATCGTGTGGTGTTCACTACCACCGTGCATGGCTATGAAGGTACCGGTAGAGGTTTTGCAGTACGCTTTGTCGGCGAGCTGAATCGACGCCGGCCAAACTGGCAGAAAAGACAATTGGTCGAGCCGATTCGCTGGGCGGCGAATGACCCGCTGGAGCGTATTGTTAGGAAAATGCTCTGGCTGGATGCCGAGCCGGCCGCCGATAAGGCGATCGGCGACATCCTTGCTGGCGAGCTGGAGATAGCGTTGATCGACCGCCAACAGCTGTTGCAGCAGCCCGCACTGATGACGCAACTGGTCGGCTTGTTAATCACGGCGCACTATCGCACCACACCGGATGATATTCGCCTGCTGCTGGATGCACCCAATATGGATTTGGTGCTGGCTCGCAAGGGTATGGTGGTCGTGGCTGCAATCCTGTTTGCACGGGAGGGCGGGCTGGAGCCGGAGTTGATTGATGCTATCCGGCAGGGTGTGCGTCGGCCCAGGGGGCACTTGATGCCGCAAACCCTGTGGGCGCAAACGGGCAACCACGCCTTGCTGGCGCGCACGGGATGGCGGATTGTGAGGATTGCCGTACACCCGGCGGCACAGCGTCGCGGTATCGGACTGCGCCTGCTGGCGTGCTTACATAGTATCGCGGCGGAACAGGGTGTGGACTACCTGGGTTCCAGTTTCGGCGCGACCACGGACCTACTGGCCTTCTGGCAGCGGGCATCTTATCTGCCGGTTGCCATCGGCTGGCGGCGGGATGCCTCCAGCGGGACCCATGGCCTGCTGGTGTTGCGCGCCATCAACCCTGACCTGGTGACCATGATCGAGCAGGATCGGGATCGCTTTGCGGAGGTGTTGCCGACGATGTTGGTGGATCAGCTGCAACAACTCGAGGCCGATGTGCTCGGCGCACTACTGGTATTTATCGGTTGCCGGAGCAATGGCCTGCAAGCGCGGGATCAACAGGATGTGCAGGACTTTGTCAGTGGCGCACGCGGCTTTGAACATTGCGTGGCGGGCTTGTCTGCCGCGGCCATCGACATGCTGGCGCAGCCGCAATGCAGCTCGCGATTGAGCCAACAGCAGCGCGAGGTATTGATCGGGCGTATACTGCAGCGGCGGGGCTGGGCGCAGCTTGCGCAACAGGCAGGGCTCACCGGTAAAGCGCAGGTGGTGCAGGTGTTGCGAGCGGCACTGCAATCTCTTCTTCCTCCGGGCGGACCGACGGACAGAAGCTAATCGAGCGACAGGATTCACTATGAAGAAGCTGTTCAAAGGCATCGCCATCTTTTTGTTATTGTTGCTGCTCGTCAGCTGGTTTGTGGGCGCGGCCTGGTGGGCAGGCGATCCCCCGGTAAACGAGCCGGTGGCCACCGCACGACCCGTACTGGAGACCACATCGCGGAACCAGAAGCAGATCCTGTACGGCGACCTTCACACCCACACCAGCTATTCGATGGATGCGGCGATTTTTGGCACCCCCCTGGTCAAGAACACCGGCTACGTGACCCCGGCGGACGCCTGTGACTTTGCGCGTTTTTGCTCGGCGCTGGATTTCTGGAGCATCAACGACCATGCCGAGGGCCTGGCGCCCTGGCAGTGGCGAGCTACCAAAACTGCCATTCGCCAGTGTAACGCCGGCAGCCCGGCGGATAATCCCGACATGGTGGCCTTTCTCGGTTGGGAGTGGAGCCAGGGCAGCAAAATCCCGGCGACGCACTACGGCCACAAAAACGTGATTCTTCGCGATACGGAGGAGGGTGCCGTACCCCTGCGGCCGATAGCGTCGGCTGGAGGCCCATGGCGAGGGCTGGGGCAGATACCGTCGCCCCTGCGCGGGCTTGGGCTGCTCGCTGCCAGCAAGGTGGTGGGCCTGGGTGACTACGATACCCTGGCCGGGCATATGCAGGCGATGGGCCAAACCCCGGACTGTGCCGATGGCGATGTGCGGGACTTGCCCGAAGACTGTTTCGAAGTGGCGGCAGAACCCCGCCAGTTATTCGACAAGCTGGACCAGTGGGGTTTCCCCGCCCTGGTAATTCCCCACGGACTGTCATGGGGAACCACCAATCCCGTTGGCGCGGATTTCGCTAGCCAGATGGATCAGCACGATCCCCGATACCAGCGACTGCTGGAGGTGTATTCCGGGCACGGCAATTCGGAGGTCTACCGGCCGCTTCCGGTTACCCTGCCGGGTGCGGATGTTTGTGGTGAACCCGTCGACGGTTATACGCCCTGTTGCTGGCAGGCCGGGGAGATCATCCGCCAGCGCTGTGAAAAACAGGAATCAGGTGATTGCGATACAAGGGCGGAACAAGCGCGCGAATACTACCTGGCGGCCAATGCCGGGGGGGTGCTGAGCAATGCCCGGAATGTGGTGGCGGATACCTCGCCCAATGACTGGGGGCAGTGCGACCAGCTC
>JAUXCW010000160.1 GCA_030618705.1 Gammaproteobacteria bacterium
CCTCGATACCCTGGGTGGGTATGGGGAAGGGTACTGTCGATAGCCCCAGCCCGGTTACCCCGTTGCCCCCGGCGACGAGGCCGGTTTCGGTGGCGTATTGTTTAGTGACTTTATAGATGTTATCCGGATAAATGGCCGTGCGATGGGTTTTGTAGATGGGTATGCGGTAGGTATCAGGGTAGCGCTTGAGCGTCGCTACCTGACCTGCCGAGAGTAAGTCCGTGTAATCCTGGTAATTCTGCGGCGTAATCGTAAACAGCGGTTCTTCATCGGCAAAGGGGTCGACCAGTCTATCCCCCTCTTTATAGCCGGCGGGATACTCTGTGAGCCCGCCGGTCCACTCCGGGATGCTGCCGTCTGCGTTGCCGGCGCGCTCGGCACCCATTGGCGTCAATTCGGGGCCGCCGAGGCGGGCAGCCTCTTCCTCGGTGATAGCGGCGTGAGTGCCGGCGGCAAGGGAAAATCCGGCTAAGGCCGTGGTGAGTAAAACTACCGGAACTTTCATATTGGAGCTCCTTTTTTTATTCGAATTTTTCTTACAGAGCGCATGGTGAACAACACCATAGTGAGGCATCGTACTACGCGCTGCTCGATATTAACAATCCGGCGCGATTATTGCGCTCCCGCGTCTCTTATCTATAGTAATAGGAGTCGAGAAAAATAAAGCCGGAGGATTCGGCCACGTGTCTACCCGTCCGCCATGCCCTGGCGTAAACCCGATAGCCGCAAGATCAATGTCGGCGGCGGCAGTTATTGTCGCCAGCCAGGTTGTGCTTATTCTCCTGGTGCCGCTTATCCATTTTGTCTATCCGGTGTTCTACGTAAGACTTGTTGCCGAGGACAACTGGGGCGAGTTTGCAACCTTTGCGGCATTCATGCTCGCCGGGCTATTGTTTGCATGGCTGTTTCTTAGTAGCAAGAATAAGCTGAAAGACATCTGGTACGCGCTGCTCGCCATAGTGACCCTGTTTGTTGCGATGGAAGAGATAAGCTGGGGGCAGAGGATTGTCGATGTTTCGACGCCCTCCTTTCTCAGGAACATGAATTACCAGGGTGAGATCAATTTTCATAATATCGAAGCCCTGAAGCTCAGTGGCCACTCCGCTTATTTATTACTGAGTTGGAGTTTTGTGGTTTATGGCCTGGTACTGCCCCTGCTTGTCCGCTATTCATCGAGGGTAGCGGTACTTGTTCACAAGTTCAATCTGCCCCTGCCTTCCCTGGCGCTATCCCCGCTCTTTCTCGCGACCGCCTATTTTCTGGTCTATTCACCGCTGATAAAGGGAACGGAAATTGGAGAGTTATTTTTCGGGTTTTCCTTTGCCTGCCTGGCTGTCGAGCAAACGCTGGGGAAACGTCGCTATGTGGGTTCCACCAGCCGGGATCAGTGGCTGGGCGGTGGATTTGTATCGGCGACGATTATCGCTTCACTTCTCTGCGGTGTGTTGTTGACCTCGATATTTTCCGGTGCCGCAGGATATAGCGATCGCAACTTTGCCCGGGAATTGAACCGCTTCGCGATCGAGCTCTACCCCGCGAGGCAATACTATCCGCCGGCATTCACGATTTTTTCCTATCTGGAGAGGCATCCTGAATTCTCGATCGGCAATGTCTATTTTAATAAGGGGCAGTTGCTGGAGAAGACGGGAAATGAACAGCAGGCTCGTGCCCTGTTTCATCGAGCGCTCGACGAGGAGACTGCATCGATCGCCCGGGATGGTAATAATCCCGAGAGTTTGCGTTCCCTGTCATTCATTCACGCCGCTCTTGGAAACACCGCCGGGAGAGACGATCACCTGAAGAAGTCCTTCGACAGCTACGACGTGAGAATGATAGAAAAAGCTGTTCACAAACAAGGTCCCGGAACTGACGAAGCGCAGTATAGTGTGTGGCAGGAACGAACCTACCACAAGAGGTGGCTTTACTACCGGCATATGTTTCAAGCCGAATCCTACGTGAAGCTGGCCGAGTTCGACCGTGCTATCGAGCAGTATCTCGCCGCCAGTCGCTTTGCGATTACGCCGACCTTTCAGCGCAACCTCGGCTACCGGATTGCCTACTCCGTTTCCAATCTGTGCGGTGTGTCCATTCACCGCGTCAGTTGGGAGCAGATCGATAATTTAAAAGGGGACAGATCTATTTGCGATCAAATAGATTTGTCCCCTTTTAATCCTGTGTCGTCAGGTCGGTAAAAATATCTACGCCGTTGTCGGGTCGAATGGCGGCGGCGGGCAACTCCGCCCCCGACATCCAGGCGGACAGGGCCTCTCGCTTGCCCTCACCGCTCACCAGAAACCAGACGGCGTCGGCATTGCCGAGACGCTGCGGACTCATGCTCACTCTTTGTGCAGGGGGTTTGGGTGCGTCGGTGACGGCGATGGCGGGCAGCTGTATGGTGGATTCGTCATACCCCGGGAACAGGCTGGCAGTATGGCCGTCCTCACCGAGGCCGAGCAACACCAGGTCGAAACGCGGCGTCCGGGTGAGTAGGGCGGCGTAGGCCGCGGCGGCAGATTCGGCGTCGATGGTGGGGGATACCCGGTGTATTTGAACCGCGGGAATGGCGACATGATTGAGCCAGGCCTGGTCCGCCATCTGGTCGTTGCGTCCGCTTTGCCCCCTGGGCAGGCAGCGCTCGTCGCCGAAGTAGATATGCCAGCAGCGCCAGTCGGTACGGATATATCGCAAGCGTCGATACAGCAACCGCGGTGTCGAGCCTCCCGCCAATACCATGCTGAAGCGCCCCTTTTCCTGGATGCAGCGATTGGCAAGCTGGTGTGTCCGTTCTTCCAGTCGATAAGCCAGGGAGTCGAAATCGGCAAAGCGGTGAATACGGGGCTGCATGGGAGTTGGCTACGAGGCGTCGATGCTGTTGCGCCAGTGTTGCTCGTCGGTGTCGAACAAGCGGCTGGCTTCCTTCGGCCCCCAACTACCCGCTGGATAGGTGTGGATGTAGTCGGTATCCCGGCCCCACTGGCGCAGGATGGGGTCGACCACTCGCCAGGACCACTCCACCTCGTCGAAGCGTATGAACAGGCTGCGGTCGCCCTCGATAATGTCGAGCAACAGGGTCTCGTAGGCGCCCAGTGGCCGTTGGTCATCCTGGCGGAATGAAGCCATCAACTGCATGGTGCGGGTGCGCATATCCAGCCCCGGCTCCTTGGCTTGCAACTCGATGTGCGTACTCTCCTCGGGTTGAATCGACAGCACGATCCAGTTGGGTTCGATAAATTCCAACGGCGTCTCCCGGAATAGCTGCCGCGGCGGGTGTTTCAACTGCAAGCTGATCAGGGTCTGGTCGTGGGGTAGCCGTTTACCGGTGCGCAGGTAGAAGGGCACTCCGGACCAGCGCCAGTTATCGATATAAAATTTGGCGGCGACATAGGTCTCTGTCATGGAGTTGTCTGCCACCCCGGGCTCGTCCTGGTAGGCAACCGCCCCCTCGCCGGCCGCGTACTGGGCGCGCAGGGCAAACTGGTTGGCGGAGCCCCGGGGGATGGGGCGAATCGAGCGCAGCACTTTGACTTTTTCATCTCGCAGGGCGTCCGCGTGGAGGCGGGCCGGTGGCTCCATAGCCACCACGGACAACAGTTGCATCATGTGGTTTTGCAACATATCCCGCAGGGTACCGACTCCGTCGAAATACCCGGCACGGTGACCGATGCCCTTGCTCTCCGCCACGGTGATCTGCACCTGGTCTATATAGTTGCGATTCCATATCGGTTCGACCAGGCTATTGGCAAAGCGGAACACCAACAGGTTTTGCACGGTTTCCTTGCCGAGGTAGTGGTCGATGCGAAAGATTTGCTCCTCGTCGAAATACTGGCGCAAGTGCTGGTTGAGCTGCTTGGCGGTATCGAGATCGTAGCCGAAGGGCTTTTCTATGACGACTCGGTTGCCGAATAACTTGCCGCTGAGCCCGGCCTCGCCCAACTGGCTGACTACCGTGGTGAAATCGGCGGGCGAAATGGCCAGGTAGAAAACGATATTGGCGCAAGTTCCCTGTCGTGGCTTGCTCATTTCCAGTTTCAGGTCTGTGTAGTGTTGTGCCTGGTCGTGCTCGAGCCGCACGTAGGCAAAGCGCTCGACAAACTTCTCGAAATCACCTTCGAGATAGTCCTCGCCCAAACGTTCGGGAAGTTTCTCGCGCATAAAATCCTGCCAGTCACGCCTGTCCCAAGGCCGACGGGACACGGCGATCAGGGACAGGCTCTCGGGGAGGCGACCCTCCCGCTGCAGGTAGTAGAGCGCGGGCAACAGCTTGTTCACCGACAGGTCGCCGGTGGCGCCGAAGATAACGAAATGGCAGGGGCCAATGGCCTTGCTCATGATTTATCATCCCCGGCCAGGGCGTGGCCACCAAAGCCCTGGCGCATCTTGGCCAGCAGCTTGTCGCTGTATTCATCTCCGCCCTGGCTGGCGTAGCGCATCATCAGGGCCAGGCTCATAACCGGTGCGGGCACGCCCTGCTCGATTGCTTCCATGGCTGTCCAGCGACCCTCGCCGGAATCCGCAACCACCGGTGCAACGTCTGCCAGCTCCTGGTCCTGTTGGAGGAAATCCCGGGTCAGGTCCAATAGCCAGCTTCTAACGACACTGCCGTGTCGCCACATTTCGGCGATGGCGCCGAGGTCGAGATCGAAATCCTCCCTGGCCTTCATCAGGGCAAAGCCCTCGGCATAGGCCTGCATCATGCCGTACTCGATGCCGTTGTGAATCATCTTCACGAAGTGGCCGCTGCCCGCGGGGCCACAGTGCAACCAACCGCTCTCCGGGCCCGGTGCCAGTACTCGAATGGCGGGCTCCAGTTGTTTGACCGCTTGTTCCTCTCCGCCGACCATCAAGGCGTAGCCGTTGTCCAGGCCCCATATGCCCCCTGAGACGCCGGCATCGATAAAATGGATGCCCACTTTTTGCGCCGTCGCGGCGCGGCGCATGGAGTCCTTGTAAAAGGAGTTGGCGCCGTCGACCAGCACATCACCGGGGTCGAGCAGGGGCAGGGCCTCATCGATGGCGCCCTGGGTCACTTCGCCGGCGGGCAGCATTAGCCAGAGTACGCGGGGGGTGGGCAGGGCTTCGATCAGGCTCGCCAGGCTCTCGCAGGGGGTAAGGCCGGTTTCGGCGGCCAGTTCGTCCGTGACCTCCCGGCTGCGGTTCCAGGCCGCCAGCTCGATTCCGCCCCTGTGCATTCTTCGCGCCATATTGGCGCCCATCTTGCCGAGTCCTGCTATTCCCAGTTGCATGGTTTATCTCCCTGCGCGTCGATGCCCTATTGCGTCACAGAGTGGAGCGGGTTTCAAGCATTATCTCCGTTTGCGACGGCGCCTGGCCGGTTTGGAGGGTATGCCCTGCAGGCCTGTAGGCACCGCCTGTGTCGCCTGGGCGATCATCAGCTGCAGCTGTTCCAGCAGGGGCGACATAAAACACTGGTAACTGGTTTGTTTCTGGCTGATGCCCTCCAGCTGGCTTTCCCAGTGGGCTGTCATATCCGGCGTGGTGGAACTATCCGGCAGTACTTCGATCAGGCCACGGCCCGCGGCTGTCGCCCGAATGGTTTTACCCTCCCTGTGGAGGAAATTCCGTTTGAACAGCAGCTCTATAATGCCGGCCCGGGTCGCCTCGGTTCCCAGGCCATCGGTGTCCTTCAGTATCTTGCGAATCTCCGCTTGTTTTACAAACCGGGATATCCCCGTCATGGCCGCGAGTAGTGTCGCATCGGTAAACGGTTTGGGCGGTACGGTCATTTTCTCCAGCACTTCCCCCTTTTCGCAGCACAGGGATTGACCGACTCGAAGCGCAGGCAGCACCTGCTGTTGTTCTTTCGCCGGCCCGAGCAATGCTTTCCATCCGGGTTTATGCGCACGTCGGGCGCTGGCGGTAAAGCGCCCCCCTTCGATGGTGACTTCGAGGCTGGTTTCGAAGTAGATACAGGGCGGCATAAACTGGAACAGATACTGCCGGGCGATCAGCTCATAGAGGCGCTGTTCGGCGCTGGATAGCCGGCTCACATCGTATGACCTGGCTGTCGGTATGATCGCATGGTGGGCGTTCACTTTTTTGTCGTTCCAGGCGGCGCTTTTTAGCCCGCAGTCGAGTTGCCCCTTTCCCTGGGTGAGCAGCCCGGCGAACACCTTGCAAGAGTTGCTGATTGCCGCGATCACGGTCCCGGCCTGGTCGTGCTGCTCCACAGGTAGATAACGACTATCGGATCGAGGGTAGGTGATCAGCTTATGCTTTTCATACAATGCCTGGCAGCTGTCCAGAACCTGTTTCGCGCTCATACCGAAGCGTTTGCCGGCATCGATCTGGAGCGCGGAGAGACTGTAGGGTAACGGCGGTGCCTGGCGCTTTTCGCGCTGCTCGTATTTGGACACCACGCCGGTGCTGCCCTGAATGCGCCCGGCCACGTTCTGTGCCAGGCGCCGGGATTGTACTCGCCCCTCATCATCGAGGTAGGGCCGGCAGTCTTCGCTGGGTTGCCATTTGACCGTGAAGCGCTGCTGCTCGTCGGTTTGCATATGAGCCAGCACTTCGTAATAGGGTCTGGAGACAAACGCCTCGATCTCGAGGTCTCGACGTACCACCAGGCCCAGCAACGGTGTTTGCACTCGCCCGACCGAGAGTACACCGTGGTAACCCACCTTGCGCCCCTGGAGGGTATAGGCGCGGGTCATGTTCAGGCCGTACAGCCAGTCCGCCCGGCTGCGGGCCAGCGCCGAGGTGGACAGGGGAATAAATTCTTTATTGTCTCGCAAGCGGGCCAGTGCCTTGCGCACGGCGGGTGAGTTCATATCGTTGATCAGGCAGCGCTGGACGCGAGCCTTTTTAGCCATGGGTACGCCGATATATTCGATGACCTCGTCTACCAGTAACTGGCCTTCGCGATCCGGGTCACCGGCATGGACCAGTTGATCGGCTTCTTTTGCCAGTTTTCGGATCACGGTGAGTTGTTTGCGGGTTTTCGCCCTGGGCACGAGTTTCCACTGCTGCGGTACGATCGGCAGGGCGCCCAGGCTCCACTTTTTATAGGCGGGATCGTAGGCGTCGGGTTCGGCTTGTTGCAGCAGGTGTCCGATACACCAGGTGACGATATCGCCATTGCCCAGGCGAATAAACCCCTCGCCTTTTCGCTGTGGGCCGGGCAAGGCCTCCGCGATGGCCCGCCCCAGGCTCGGTTTTTCGGCAATATATAGAATCATGATTCCGATACTGTACTGTATATATCAACAGCAGTCTATCGATACAAAGGGGACGGACCTGAATGCCTAGGCGCCCTGGGTGAAGACCGGCCAGTAGTCGACGATTTCACCGTTGTCGTACAGCGCGATATCGCCAAACTGGAGGAACACCGCCTCGCTCTGGGTCGGGCGTAAAAATACCCAGTCATCCTGTTGCAGGTGAATGGCAGACGAGCCGTTGAGCAGTTCCTGGTTGCTGGAGCGGCCGAACAGCCCGTTGGGCTGTAGACCGGCGGGAGACTCCGGCAGGGCCTTCCAGTTGCCTCCGTAAACAAAAAAGCTTTGCGCCAGGTTGGGGTCCCACCAGTCCATGGCCGAGGACATAAACTCGATGCCGGGAATTTGCGTGCGCGGGATCGACTTGATCACCGGGGTGGCGATAAAGCAGGC
>JAUXCW010000164.1 GCA_030618705.1 Gammaproteobacteria bacterium
AAATTGTTTGTAGTCGATGACGACTATGGGCAAATAGGCTCGTCCAACCTCGACCCGAGAAGCCTGAAGCTCAATTTTGAGGTCGCGGTGGAATTCTACAGCGAGGCGACGGCGGCACCGCTGGCGGAATATTTTGAGAGTAAAATTGACCAATCCCGGCGATTGGATGCCCACAAGCTGGCCGCAAGGTCGCCATTGAAGCGTTTTGTCGGTGCTGTGTTCTGGCTGATGTCACCCTACTTATAAACGGATGCCGACGCTAGACAATCCGGATCTCCGGGACCGGCATGGCATCGACAATGATTTTGTCGCCTGATACCAGCGCGGTGGCTTCACCGGTGACGACCTTTTTCCCGTGCTGGTTGGTTACAACGGTGGATAGGGTGGCGATATTCCTGCCCTCCCGTTTACCGGTAACCTCGATGTTGACGGTGAGCGTATCGCCAATTCTTACCGGTGCCTTGAACTTCATGGTCTGGCCCAGGTAGATACTGCCGGGGCCGGGAATCTGCATGGCCATGGCGGCGGAGATTAGCGCCGCCGTGTACATGCCATGGGCAATGCGGCCGCCAAACTGTGTGGTTTTGGCGAACTCCTCGTCGAGGTGAACCGGATTGACGTCCCCGGAGAGACGGGCAAATAGCAGGATATCCTCTTCGGCAACGGTTTTCTCGTAACTGCAGGTCTGCCCGACATACATTTCATCGAATGTAACATTCTCGATTTTTTTCACATCCACCCCCGGGGCTTATTGTCACCAGCACGCAGATTATACTAGCGTCGACCCAGTTTCCTGACACTGGTGGGGCTGTAGTAGTTGGCCCCCTTGGCCGGTACTGTATGGTCCATTGGATCGAGATCGTTGACCAGGCGAGTGGCGACGTAGGCGCTGGCGCGAAGATCGTGGAATATCTGCGAGCGCGTGACATATCCTTTTACGTTGTATTCATAGATAGTGTTGATCATGACGACTTTCCACAACTCGCCACGGCCGTCGTAGTTTTCGGTCAGCACGTATTTCCAGCTGTCCTCGTCCAGGTAGAAGCGGCGCTTGCCGTAGATATGGCGCTTGCCCTCACGCAAGGTCGCTTCGACTATCCATACGCGGTGTAATTCGTAGCGCATATAGTCCGGATTGACATGGAGCCTGGTCAACAATTCGTCATAGTCCAGGTCGGGCTCGTCAAATTTATAGCTGTTATAGGGAATATAGATTTCCTTCTTGCCGATCAGCTTCCAGTCGAAATGGTCCATGGCGCCGTTAAAGCCCAGTGTGTCATCTACGGTGATAAGTCCTCCGGCGCCAACCGGTGTATCGTAACCAACGGTTGGCGCGCGTCGTACCCGCCGAGAACCGGGCAGATATCTCCAGGCTTCGCGGGCATGGGCGACATAGTCATAGGGCTCAAAAATAGAATTGATGGCGCCCTTCTCCCGGGTCGGTTCATAGACTGTGTCCATTACCAGGGCAGCGTAGATGCCCAGATCCTCCTCCGTCGCTCCCACCTCGTTGTCGGGATTGGCGTAGGGGTACTCGGACTGCAAGTGCGACTTCCGCGTGGCACGGGAACCGTTGGGAAAAACGGTGGTGTCTTTATAGAAGCCTGCCAGAGTGTGGTTCACGCCCTGGGTGCGGCCATTCCACATGACTTCGGCACCGCTTTTGGGGATGGGGAAGGCGACGGCTCCTGTAAAGCCCTGAATGCCGTCTTCACCATTGACGAGTTCGGCATTGACGGCGTTAAACTTGACCCGCTCGATATATTTGTCGGAGACGCGGCCATCCCGGTGGCTGGGGTAGATATGCATTTTGAAGGTTTCGGGGTAGGCCTTGAACAGTGCTATTTCGCCTTCGCTGAGTCGATCAGCGTACTGATCCATATTGTTAGCGGTAATGGTAAACAGCACCTTGTCGTCGGCATAGGGATCAGGATACGGTTTGCCCGGGCCGCCGTATTCAAGGCCCTCGGGTAATCCGTACATTTTTCCCGTCCAGGCGGGAATGGTGCCATCGGCATTGGCCTTGGGTTCAGCACCCGTGTTGGTCAGGGTTGTGCCCAGTTGCTCAGCCTCTTGCGGACTGACCCTGGCCTGAAGTGGCGCGATACTGCTTATGCCTATCGCCAGAGCGACCGCGGTCAATGCCAGTTTGTTTTTCATCGTGATACCCGCCTCTTTCATGCTGTTAATCAGCGTTTCGTTGCTTAGAGTTTATAGTGCAAAAAAATTTGTTTCGTTTGCCTAATTGCCTTCAAAAGGCGTATTTAAATGAGAGGGCAATATTGTCCCGGTCGGCTATCCGGTTTTCCATACCACCGTCAAAATAGGCGGTATAGGTCAATTGCACGACATAGTCAGCCAGGTAGATACTCTGTAGCGCGATGCTGAGCGCTTTGGCGTTATCTGTTTGTGTCGTCGTCGCCCCGGCCCAGGTGCCGTGCAGGGCGTGCTGGAAAAATAACGGCACTTTCAAGTCGAGTCCCTGTAGCACATTGTTATACGAGGCCTCGGCTCGCAGTACATAGCCCCAGGCGTCCGCATCGAACTGCAAATCCTGGTCGGTCTTGCCATTGGCGAATACGCCGGTAAATTCCCACAGCAGGTTCAGGTCGTCCCACAGTGGCGTCGGCGTAAAGATATAGAGACCGCCGAAATTGAGCTTGGTTACCGGCATGCGCTCCATCACGCCGTCGGCGTTGGCAATCGGCGTATTCTGAAAGTAGGTAACCTCACCCTGCACATTGGCTTTGCCCCAGACACTGGTAAAGCTGGCAGCCATGCCGTGAATATTATCAAAGTAAACGATGCTATAGGATGCCGGAATCCCCACCGGTGGAGCCGGGTTGCCGTGCTCATCGTTGCGGGTCAGGCTGGGGCTTTTATCATGGCCGTTAACGAAATAGACGCCGTAATCCGTGCCGCCGTCGGTGACGTAGTGGAAGGCAGCGCCCCACTGGCCCTGGTCCGAAGGTTCGATATCATCGGTTTTGGGCACTGATGACAGTATGGCGATACTGCCATCCGGATTGTAGCCAAAGGGGATCAGCATGTTCTGTGCCCCTGGTCCTATAAAATCAAACCCCGTGGTACCGCCAAAGTAGCTGCCGACGCCGGTGAGGCGGTTTTCGATCCACTGGTATTGGTAGTAGGTCTCAAAGGTCAGTTTGGAAGTGACATCGATCTGGCCGTAGATCGCGCCGGTGGGCAGAAAGATTTCCTTCAGCTCGGCGCCGACGGTGGTGCCGCCGATCTGGTCAAAACGGTTCTGTAAACCGCTAATCCCGGGAGTGATGGTGGTTTCACCCCAGTTGACCACCTGGCTGCCCAGACGCAGGTCAAACAGCCGGTCGCCGGGAAGCTCAAAGGTGCCGTAGATAAAGTGGTCCAGCATTTCGACAACTTGGCCGTTGACGTCGAGGGTGCCGTCGGGGAAGTCGCCCATCGCCGTATCGCCGCCAATGGTGCCGTCCCCGCAACATGTCGCGTTGCCACTGTTATACGTCTGGTAGCCGACCGCATCCATATCGGTACTTTGATTCATATAGACGGTATCGTAGTAGGCCCGCCCCCGCAGGAAGACACCGAGGTTGCGCCAGTTAAAATCCAGGTCCACCACGGCGGTGAATTTATTGGATACCAGGCCCTTGTCGAAGTTACGGTTGCCGTCGTCGTTGTTGGCGGCGTTGAACAGTTTAAAACCACGATCTACAGGGTTGCTGATGTCGCCGACGAAAGGAGACATGCGGCCCTGGCTCTGTTCTTGTACACGCCACTGCGCGACATAGCTCAGGGTGGTGTCGATATCCAGGGAGGCGTCATCACCGAATTGAAAGGACAGCGCCTGTGCCTGGCTGTTGAGGCAGCCCAGCACGGTGAAACAAAGGGTCGGTATCGCCCCCGGGCGTACCCGCTTGCAGTGTTGTTGGCTTGCCATGGATTTCCCCTATGATGGTGCTCGTTATTGTTGGTGCCTGATGCTTAGATCTGGCTAGTGTCCGGTAGCTGCTTGATACTCCTTGCGCTGGGTGGCCGCTGCGAAGTTCTCTGGCTTGACCAGGTAACAAGCCAGTGCCGGCAGTAACCACAGTGCGCCCACCATGTTCCAGAGGAACATAAAGGTCAGCAACATACCCATATCGGCCTGGAATTTAATCGGCGACCAGATCCAGGTGGCAACGCCGAGTGCCAGTGCCATCCCGGTAAAGCTGACCGCCTTGCCGGTGGTTTTAAGGGTGTTGAACCAGGCTTCCTGTATCGGCATGCCCTGGCGCAGAAAACTGGTAAAACGACTGTAGATATAGATTCCGTAGTCGACACCGACCCCAACCCCCAGTGCGATAACCGGCAGGGTGGCGACCTTGATTCCGATACCTAGCCAGGCCATCAGGGCCTGACACAGGGCCGAGGTCAGCATCAGCGGAATGACGATACAGACCACTGCTCGCCAGGAACGGAAACTGATAAACACCAGCAGACACACTACGGAATAGACCAGCACCAGCATGCGGGTTTGGGCGTTGGCAATCACCTGGTTGGTGGCTGCCTCGATACCTGCATTGCCCGCCGCCAGGGTAAAATGCAGGCCTGCATTGTCATTTTGTGCGGCGAAAGCCTGGGTGGCGTCCACCACACGTTGCAGGGTTTCTGCTTTGTGATCATCCAGGAACAGTGCCACTGGCAGCAGGCTGCAACTCTGGTTCACCAGCGTTTCAGGCACCTGGCCGAAAGTGCTATCGAGGGTGCGTTGATTGCGAACGATAGTGGCCCACTTGAGATTGCCCTCGTTGTAGCCTGTGGAGACCAGTTTCGAAACCGTGCTGGCGGCAATGGCGCTGTTGACGCCCGGCACGTTCTCCATCTCCCAGGTAAAACGATCGACAGCCTCCATATTGTCGTAACGGAAACATTCATTTTCTTCTGTCTCCACCATTACCACCATCACGTCGGAGCTGGTGGTGTAGTTCTCGGTGACGAATTGATTGTCCAGATTGTAACGGGAGTCGGGGCGCAGTTCCGGTGCGCCGGGATCCAGATCGCCGATTTTCAGGTTTTGACCGCCAATGGCGCCGATGCCGAAACCCACCAGGGCAATGACAATCGAGATGGGTGCTACTTTTTTACTGGCGCAAAAGGACAGGGCGCGCCAGTGGGCGGGTTCTTTTTTCTGTCCCGAATGCATGTGGGCCAGGGCGGCGGGTTTTATGCCGAAATAAGACATCAGGATAGGCAGCAAGACCAGGTTGGTGAGAATGATAACGGCGACGCCGATGCTGGCGGCGATGCCCAGGTCCTGGATAACCTCGATATCGATTATCAGCATGGTGATAAAGCCGATGGCATCGGAGATCAGTGCGATCATGCCGGGAACGTACAGCGCGCGAAAGGCCAGGCGAGCGCTTTGCTCCTTGCTCGCACCCCTGGACATTTCGATAGCCATGGCATTAATAAGCTGTACACCGTGGCTGACGCCGATCGCAAACACCAGGAAGGGCACCAGCATGGAGTAGGCACTGAGACCGAAGCCCGCAGTGCTGAGCAGGCCGAGTTGCCATATCACTGCGATGATGGAACAGAACAGCGGCGCGAAGGTGCCACTGATGCTGCGAGAGTAGAGAAAAAGCAGAACGGCAGTAATGAGCAGGGTGATAATCGCGAACAGGAAAATCGCCGTGATGCCTTCCAGCAAGTCACCGATTACCTTGGCGAAGCCGATAATATGGATCTTGATTTTGTCGCTCTGGTACTTTTCGCGTACGTTTTCTTCCAGCGCCTGCGACAAGCCCATATAGTCCAGCGGTTCTCCGGTTTTAGGGTTGCGATCGAACAGGGGCGATTCCACCATGCTCGATTGGTAGTTGTCTGCTACCAGGCGGCCGACTTCGCCGGAGCGCAGGATATTCTGACGGAGTTGCTCCATCGATTTCGGCGAGCCGTCGTAGTTAGCGCCGATCACCTTGTCGCCGTCAAAACCCTGTTCGGTG
This sequence comes from Gammaproteobacteria bacterium, assembly GCA_030618705.1. Taxonomy (GTDB): domain Bacteria; phylum Pseudomonadota; class Gammaproteobacteria; order Pseudomonadales; family JAHEGP01; genus JAHEGP01. Next base: position 5,982 of record JAUXCW010000164.1, read on the forward strand.
ACCTCGGTCCAGCGCACATTCGGAGTCCAGAGCGAGCGCATGCGGTTGCGATCGACCCCGGGCAGGTAAAATACCTCATCGTTGATTTTCGCCAGGGTATCCAGGTAGTCGGGGTCGAAGATATCGCCGCTGGTGCGTTCTACTACCACCTGAATAGTGGTGCCCGCCGCCCCCAGGTCCTCGATGTGTTTCATAAAGGACTGGATGAAAGGATGCCCCATGGGAATCATCTTTTCGAAGCTTGCGTCGGGCCTGAGTTGGGTGGCTTTATAGGCAAGGAATACTGTCGCGAGGACGAACAGTATCAGCAGGAGTGGTCGGTTCCTGAAGATGATGCGTTCGAGAAACCGCTCCTCAGAAACGAACGGGCCGGTTTGCTGCGAGTTTTTACCGGTGTCTTGCGAATCGATGCTGGAGGTCTGGTCGGATTGATTCATGGCGCTGGCTCGATGCTATTGTCGGCGGGCGCCCCGCGCTGTCGATATTCGATCTGCAGCTTGAGAGATCGGATACCGGCCTGGCCCGCTACATAGTAATTGCCGCCCGGTGTGGAAATTACCGAGTTCAGGTTGCGCCGATCTTCCTGCATTTGCGCCTCGAAGGTGCTGCCTTCATCGCTGCTGTGGATCACGGCGCCCACGCTTCCCACCAGCACAATGGTGCCGTCCGGCGCGATATTACCGCCGGCCAGGGTCATGGTGTTTGTACTTGTCGTCGCTTGCCAGCTATCACCAAAATCGGTGCTGCGGAAAATGCTGCCACGAAGCCCGAAAACCAACAGTAGCTCAGGCGAGTCGCTATGTAACACGCCAAACCAGGAGCCGTCATAGGGTGAGTCCAGGCTTTCCCAGTTGGCACCCGCATCTATGCTTCGGTACAGGCCGCCGGCCTCCCCGGCAATAAAGAGGCGGCCGTCGCGGTCGCCGGTGATAGCGTAGTAGTGATATTCATCCTCGTTGTCGATGGCCCCGGCAAGCGTCAGCCAGCTTTGGCCACCATTGCTGGTGTGTACCACGGTGCCAAAGGCACCCACGGCCCAACCGGTGTTCTCGTCCCGGAACCAGATATCCATCAGCGGGGGTGCGGAGATGGCCTCTTCCATGGTTAGATCCGCGTCCTCCTGATCCATAGTGGCGTCATCGAGTTCAAGCGCCAGTTCAGCCCTGGTCCGGGCGTCGTCACTTTCGTCTTCGATAGCCGCAAGAGCCTGCTCCAGCTCACTCACGCGCAGCTGGGTTTTTTCGCGGTTTTCCAGGTTGATTTGTTGTTGCGATGCCAGTCCGTCCCGCTGCAGCTGCCAGTTCTCACCGCCGTCCCTGGTGAAAAGAATGATTCCATCGTGACCGACTGCCCAGCCCTTTTGTGGCGAAGTAAAAAAGACGGCGGTCAGCATCTGGGTGGTCGGTACCTTGCCCTGCTGCCAGTGCTTACCGCTATCGTCCGAATAGATTACATGGCCGTGCTCGCCGACTGCGATCAGGCGCTCGCCCG
>JAUXCW010000225.1 GCA_030618705.1 Gammaproteobacteria bacterium
CGCCAAAACTGGTAACGCTGAACAGTTTTCCTATGGTATTGCCTGACATGGCTTGATCCGAATAATGCGCGATACATTGAATGTAGTATACGTTAAATCGGTACGACTATTGCAGCTAACACAGGTCGAATCCCTGTGGCCGAATTTATTCGACAAAACGCCCTCTCACTTCCGCTAACTCGGTAGCGGTGATAACCAGCACGCCTTCACCTCCACGCTCAAAGTCGATCCATGTAAACGGAATATCGGGATACTGCTGCTCGAGGGCCGTGGCACTATTGCCTACCTCGAGTATCAACAGACCGTGCTCACTGAGAAAGTCCCCGGCCTCGCGCAATATCCCGTGTGCGAGCTCCAGCCCATCCTCGCCCGCCGCCAGTGCCAGGGCCGGCTCATGGTGAAATTCCGCCGGCATACTGGCCAGGTCGCCGGCATCGACATAGGGGGGATTACTGACGATAATGTCATAACGCTTTCCCTCAGCCGCAAGTGCCGAAAAAAGATCCGACTGGATAGCCCTCACCCGGGATTGCAGTTCATGCTCGCAGATATTGTCCTGTGCCAGGGCCAGGGCCGTCGTGCTGATATCGGCCAGGTCGACATCGGCATCCGGTAAATAGGCGGCGCAGGCGATGCCGATACAGCCGCTCCCGGCACACAAATCCAGTACCCGCTCAATCGGCGGGCCGCTATACCAGGGCGCGAAGCCCTGCTCGATCAATTCGGCAATCGGCGAGCGAGGAATAATGGCGCGCCGGTCAATGGCAAAGGGAATGCCGGCAAACCAGGCCCGCCCCGTGATATAGGGCAGCGGCATTCGCTGCTCGACCCGCAACAGGAGAAAATCGAGTACGCGCTCCCTCTCTGGCAGGAGCAAACGGCTATCCAGCACTTTTTCATCCAAAGGTTCCGGCCAGTGCAGCGCGGCCTGGAGCAGAAAGACGGATTCATCCCAGGCATTGTCGCTGCCATGACCGAAATACACCTTGTGTTCCGTCATATAGCTGGTGGCCCAGCGCAGGTAGTCCCGCACGGTTTGCAACTGGTCGAGGAGTTCCCTGCGGTTTTTCATTGTTTTCATTTACCTTCATGGTGAGAGCCCTATGATAGCGGCGGCCGGCATCGTAACAAGTAAAATCGGCGAGCTCCTGCTCCACGCAAAAGGCCCTGCTATGAATTGCACTCATTGAAGCGATATTGACGGCGGAATCGGGGCTTCCAGAGCAGGACCGTGCGCCGGTTGGATCCGGCGCCCGAGCCTACATGGACGTATCTACGGCGAGTCCTGGGCTGGGAGCCCCGGTTCCTCTCCCAACTAAAACTGTGAATGCGTTGCCTTATCTCGCCACTCAGTCCTGCCCCGTTTATTTTGCGCAGCCGGAAAAATAGCGCTAACATCCGCTATTCGTACCTGGATCAGGAATCCCCCATGGAAAAAGCATTTGCAAAAATCCTAGAGAGCGTGGGAGAAGACCTTAGCCGGCCCGGGCTGGACAAAACGCCCAGGCGCGCTGCTGACGCCTTCGCCTTCCTGACCCAGGGCTACCAGCAGACGGTCGAGGAGATCGTCAATGATGCGCTGTTCACCTCCGATGCACGTGAAATGGTGCTGGTAAGAGACATCGAGCTGTACTCCCTGTGTGAGCACCATATGCTGCCCTTTGTCGGCAAGTGCCACGTGGCCTATATGCCCAACGGCATGGTTGTCGGCCTGTCCAAGATCGCGCGCATCGTCGATATGTTCGCCCGCCGCCTGCAAATCCAGGAAAACCTCACCACCCAGATCGCCGCCACCATCGAGAGCGTCACCGGTGCCGCGGGAGTGGCCGTGGTGATAGAAGCGCGGCATATGTGCATGATGATGCGCGGGGTGGAAAAACAAAACTCGGTAATGGTTACCTCGGCCATGCGCGGCGTGTTTCGTACCAACCCCGATACCCGCAATGAGTTCCTGTCACTGATTCGCCTGCCCTGAGTGCAACCCGGCCCACATCAATCGACGAGGATCGAGCGCGCCCCCTTCACTGCCTTCTCGATCAGGTTTTCATCCTCCAGATTGGTAATGTCGAGGGAGACCGGCACGGTGATACCCTTCTCGCAGGACGACCGCTGCTCCATCGCTGCCAGCCAGCGCTCGAGTTCAACCAGGCCGTCCAGGGAAATTCCCGCCCACTGATAGGCGCGTATCCAGCCCCAGTTGGCGAAATCGGCAATACTCAGCTCCCCGGCGATAAACTCCCGCCCCTGCAGCCGGGCATCGAGCACGGTATATAAACGCCGGGTTTCATGCTGGTAGCGATCGATAACCGGCTGGATTTTCTCGGGAAAATAACGAAAAAACACATTGGCCTGGCCCTGCATCGGACCGACCCCGGCCATCTGGAACATCAACCACTGCATCACCTCGTAGCGGGCAGCGCCCTGGGCCGGCAACAGTCGCCCGGTTTTTTCCGCCAGGTAAAACAGAATGGCGCCGGACTCAAACACCGCCAGGTCGTTATTGTCCCGGTCAACGATCGCCGGTATCTTGCCGTTGGGGTTGATCCCACGAAAGTCGTCACTGTGCTGGTCGCCTTGCAGGATATCAATATGGCGAACCTCATAGGGCATGGCCAGTTCTTCCAGCACAGCGGAAACCTTCCAGCCATTGGGTGTTGCTGCGGTATAGAGCTCGATCATGACGCCACCTCCTCCGAGTTAATAAACTCCGCCACCTGTGCCGCCAGCAATTCCGGCGTTTCCATATGCATGTGGTGGCTGCCTTGCAAAATTTGCCATTGAATATCCGGGTATTGTGCCAGAGTTTCCTCGACACGGGGATAGCGAGCGAAGCCCTCGCTGGCAAGCAGCACCAATACCGGCGCAGACAGCGCTTCGAGGAAAGCCTGTATGTGCTCCTCGGTCAGTTTGAAGGCGGAACCCAGGGTCAGGCGAGGATCGCTGCGCCAGCGAAAACCGCCCCCGGGGTCCTCCTCTATTCCGCGCTCGACAATCAAACGAGCCGCCGGTTGAGAAATGCCGGTGGCGCGGTGTCTCGCCACGATCGCCTCATCCAACGATTGATAGTGAGGAACCCGCTTGCGCCGGTAAGCACGCTGATCCAGCAGGTATTGCCGCAGCAGCGAGGGTGCATCCGCGGGCACAACCGGCATCGGCCATATGCCGTCGAGTAAAACGACTTTGGCTATACGCTCCGGCATGGTCGCCGCCAGCAGGTTGGCGATCAGGGCACCTCGGGAGTGGGCCAGCAGATTGAAACGCTCCCAGCCCAGCTGGTCGGCCAGCGCGAGGATATCCAGCAGATCATCCCACAGGTTATAGGATCCGGGCACCGGCCGGTGATCACTGTGTCCATGACCGGGCAGATCGATGGCCCACAAATCCAGTTGTGGCAAGAGTGGTGCCAGGGGAGTAAAGCTGGCGGCATTATCCAGCCAGCCATGCAGCGCCAGGGTCGGCAACGCCGCTGGCCCCTCCCAATGCTGCCCGCAGATACTATGGCCCTCTACATCGCACTCGAATTCCCGCGACTGTGCATAGGTTTCAGTAATCAATGGCTCTCGCTCACGCGATGTTGACGGAGGGATCGGGACTTCCAGAGCAGGACCGTGCGCCGGTCGGACCCGGCGCCCGAGCCTACATGGATGTATTCACGGCGTGTCCTGGGCTGGAAGGCCTGATTCCTGACCCCACGACAATAGTAAACACTTTGTCTTACTAACATTAACCCTAAATCAACACGATTAATATCAGGCATAACCAGCGGAATCAACGATCCACCTCATGCTGGCGCCCCCCGGCGCCAGGTACTCACACTCCAGTAAAGCGATAGAGGCGGTGGCAAACGGATAACCGGCGCCCTCCGAGCCATCGACCAGCCAGTTGCGCAGCTCTCCCACCAGAGGCTGGTGGCTGACACATAGCAATGAGTCTACACCGGCCCGCTCCAGGGCCTGCACGACCACTTCGGGTCGGCCCGATGGCGTCAGGGCATCGAGTTCACGGCACTCTATCCCCGGGAAACAGCGGGCCACCTCGGCCGCCGTCTGCCGCGCCCGCCGGAAAGGACTTTGATATAACAACGGAATACCGGGTGCCCGCTCTGCCAGCCAGGCGCCCGCCCGCTGCGCCTGTACTATGCCTCGCTCTGTGAGCTCGCGCTCGCCATCGCTGGCGGCAAACACCTCGGCTTCGCCGTGGCGCATAACAAAAAGCTTAATCATGCTCGAAGACAAATTCCACGTCCTGGTTTTGCTCCCGGGACATCATGGAGCCGATAGCATCGGCAATGGTCAGGCCATCGTAAATTACACCGTAAAGACTCTGCACCAGCGGCATATCGATGCCGAGCTGATCCGCCCTTTCCTTCACCAGCTTGAGCGTGTTTACACCCTCCGCCACCTGGCCCAGTTCCGCCACGACCTGCCGCAACTCCTTGCCCTCGCCCAGAGCGTAACCCACCCGGTAATTGCGACTGAGTGGCGACATGCAGGTCACGATCAAGTCACCGACCCCTGCAAGGCCGATAAACGTCAGGGGGTTGGCGCCGAGCTCCACGGCAAACCGGCTCATCTCCGCCAGGCCCCGTGTAAGCAGTAAACCGATACTGTTTTGTCCCAGGCCCATGGCTGCGGCCATCCCGGAAATAATCGCATATATATTTTTCAATGCGCCGCCCAGTTCAACACCATACATATCCGAGCCGGAGTAGACGCGAAAATAGGAATTGTGCATAACCTTCTGCACCGTCTCTTTCAAGACGCCATCTTCACTGGCGATCACGGTGCCGGTGAGCTGCCGCTGGGCGATTTCACCGGCCAGGTTGGGGCCACTCATAACCCCCAGTGCCACTGCGTCGATTTCCTCGGTAAGTACCTGGCTCATCAGTTTGTAGCTGCCTGCCTCGATCCCCTTGGTGGTGCTGATGAGCATGGTATCGGGGCTGATATAGGGCGACATGTCCCTCGCCACCTCGCGACAGGATTTACTGGGCACGGCCATAAAGACGATATCCGCCCCGACCACCGCATCATCGAAAGCGGTAGAGGCACGCATATTGGAGTGAAGCGTCAAATCGGGCAGATAGGCGCTATTGACATGATCCCGGTTGATCTCGTCGGCGCGCTCGGTATTGCGCAACCAGAGGCAGGTGTGGTGGCCGTTCTCGGCCATAAGATTGGCGATGGCAGTACCAAAACTGCCACCACCGATTACCGCGATATTTTTATAGGACATCGGCTTGATTCCAAAGCAGCGCTTTCTGTCAATTTGCCATGGCTGCAAAGTGTAACAGAATTCGCCGACCGTACCCCGCCCTCACGGGCAGGATCGCCGCTTATCGCTAGCTAGTGCCCGTCCGGAAACGGCAGTTTCCGGAGAGGGCGCGTATCCCAGCGCAGGCTGGGATCCATAGAATCAACCACTCACTGGATTCCAGCCTGCGCTGGAATGACGAAACTATGTGTTTCCGCGGGGCCGGCCTTCCGGATGTGCACTAACTAGACAATTCCAGCAATAGCTTGTTGAGCCGATGGACATAGGCCGCCGGGTCTTCCAGTTGCCCACCGCTGGCCAATTGCGACTGCTCGTACAACACCCTGACGAGCTCGCCAAAACGATCTTCATC
>JAUXCW010000218.1 GCA_030618705.1 Gammaproteobacteria bacterium
CTGGGCATTCTCGCCGGCGACCACTGCAAGGCGGCCAGTGACCTGGGCGTTCCCTTTGTCGGGGTCGGCCTGCTGTACCAGAAGGGCTATTTCACCCAGAACATCGACGAGCAGGGCAACCAGATTGCCCACTACACCCATTGCGGCGTCGAAGATCTGCCGGTGGTGCCGGCACTGGCGCAGGATGGCGTGCCACTGCAATTGGAGATTGAATTCCCGGGCCGTACCGTGTCCGTACGAGTATGGCAGGCCCAGGCCGGGCACATCCAGCTCATTCTGCTGGACACCGATGTGCCGGGCAATAGCGAGGAGGATCGCAGTATTACTCACCAGCTATACGGTGGCGGTTCGGAAACGCGCATCCAGCAGGAAATCATACTGGGCATCGGCGGTACTCGGGCCCTGCGCGAAATGGGCAAAATTCCCACTGCGTGGCATATCAACGAAGGCCACTCTGCGTTCCAGATCCTGGAGCGCTGCCGCTTTCATGTCCAGCGCGGGCTGGACTTCGACAGTGCACTCGAGCTGGTGGCTGCCGGCACGGTATTCACGACCCATACGCCGGTGCCGGCGGGCCACGATATCTTCGATACCGAGGTCATCGCCACCTACTTCCACCACTACACCAGCGACCTCGGTATCGATTTTGATACCCTGTGTGCCCTGGGCCAGTCCCCCACCACTCACGCCGGTTTCAATATGACGGTGCTGGCCATCAAGGGCTCTCGCTTTCACAACGGTGTCAGCCGCATTCACGGTTCAGTGGCCTCCGGCATGGAAAGCGCTCTCTGGCCACAGATCCCCGAGGCTGAAAACCCCATCGACTATATCACCAACGGGGTCCACGTACCGACCTTCCTCTCCCGGGAGTGGGTAAGCCTGTTCGACCTGCGCTTTGACGATTGGCAGAGTGAGATGCTGAACAAGGAATTCTGGAATCGCATCGAGGAAATCCCCGACTACCAGTTCTGGAGTGTGCACAAGGCCATTAAACAGCAAATGCTGGATGACGTGTGCCTGCGGGTGCAGCGCCAGCATGAACGCAACGGCAGCAGCCATGCCCACACCCACCAGGTGCTGCGAGCCATTTCCGAGCCCGACTCCGATATCCTGGTCATGGGTTTTGCGCGCCGTTTCGCCACTTACAAACGGGCGACACTATTGTTCTCCGACCCTCAACGACTGGCCGCGCTACTCAACGATCCCGAACGACCCGGAGTTATCATCTTTGCCGGCAAGGCGCATCCCAATGACAAGCCGGGGCAGCACCTGATCAGGGTAATCCACGAATTTTCCATGCGCCCGGAATTCGTCGGCAGGATCATCCTGCTGGAGGGCTACGATCTGGCGCTGGGCCGCAAGCTGGTGTCCGGCGTCGATGTATGGCTCAACACCCCGGAGTATCCGCTGGAAGCCAGTGGCACCTCGGGGGAGAAGGCCGCGATCAACGGCGCCGTCAATCTCAGCATGCTGGATGGTTGGTGGGGTGAGGGCTACAACCGCGAAAACGGCTGGGCGATTACCCCCCGCGGAACTGAATTCGACCAGGATTACCGCAACCGTGAGGAGGCGCAGGACTTGCTCGATATTCTGGAACATGAAGTCATACCCGCCTACTATGATCGCGACGGCCGCGGCTATTCACAGAGCTGGGTACGGCTATCGAAAGCCTCGATGATATCGATCATCCCTCGCTTTAATGCACAGCGCATGTTTCGCGATTACGCCACCAAATTCTATTATCCCGCGCAACTGGCGCGCAAACGGATGATGGAGAATGACGGCGCCAATGCCCGTCAACTCGCACAATGGAAGAACAGGGTTAAACAGTGCTGGCCCGGGGTTGCCATAACACTGGAACAAACACCGCCGGAACGAGCATACCATGGCGACACACTGCCGCTTCGGGTGCGGGCGCAACTCAACGGCTTGTCCGCCACGGACGTGGTCGTGGAGTGTCTGGTTGGCCAGGAAACACTGGAAAACAACTTCGCCGTGGCCCAGCAAGCCACGCTTCGAGCGGTGGATGATGACAGGGAAGGTATGCTGTTTGCCCTCGACCTGACGCCCGAGCTCGCCGGGCTACAGTACTATCGAATTCGCATCTACCCCTTTCACCCACTGCTTTGCCACCGGTTCGAAACCGGGTTTATGATTTGGCTGTGAAAATCACCCATGTTTAGGTAGAATTCCGGCCTTTTGGCCGCGAACAAATCCATGCACAGATACTTGCTAGTCATTTTGCTGGCGCTGGCGCCGCTAGCGGTGAACGCCGGTGTGTTTGAGAAAGGCGACGCCATCTTCCTGCAAACCAGTCTCTGGACCGTGCACTTTCGACCCAGTGAGGATCACATCAATAACCAGCGACTGTTAAACGCCGAGCTGGACAAAGCTTCGGGCTGGGTATTCGGCTTCGCGTATTTTCACAATTCCTTCAACCAGGCATCGCAGTATCTTTACGCGGGCCATAGCTGGACCATCCCCAAAACCCGTGAGTGGGCCTACTTCAAACTCACCGGTGGCTTGCTGCATGGCTACAAGGGTGAACACCAGGACGCCATCCCCTTCAACAACAGCGGTATCGCCCCCGCCATTCTTCCCAGCATCGGCGTCAAATACAAACGTTTCCAATCCGAGTTGATGCTTTTCGGCACCGCCGGCATGATGCTCAGCATCGGCTTCAACTTTCCCATTGGCGGATCGAAATAAACCCTGTCGTATCGCGAGACTATCGGTCGAGAAACAAGCCTTTGATCGATTTATCATTTCGAATCGCGGGGAAAAACAATAATTTGGAAGGGTCGCGGTCGACGCACAATACCAGGCCGCGACCGGGCACGAACACCCCACCCTCGATAAATCCCTCGCTGACGGCTCGCCAGGGACCCAGGGCCTCGCCTTCAGCGGAATACAAGCGCAGGCCGGCATCGCGGGACACGACCAAAAGGGTGCCGTCGTAGAGCGCGATCACCTCGCTGATAGTTTTCGTATCGAGACTAACGGATGATCTCAGCCTGGGTAGTTTACGATCGAAAAACTGCAGGCTTGCCGGGTATTCATTGGCCAGCACCAGGCCATCCGCGACAAACGCCATGCCTTCAATCTGCTTGTTACAGGAATCGCTGACCAGCGCTTCCACCGGCAATGCCTGCACGCGAACAAGATCCAGCTGCGGAATCGAGAACCATAACAGGCGGCCACCACATTCATCCATGACCAGTACCCGATCGCTACGGCCCGCAATGACCGAGACGGATTCCAGGTCGTAACCGGGGTAACTGCGCAATGCCAGTACGTTCCCGTCCAGGTCGAGCTCACCTATCAGGTTTTCATCGCTGACAGCGATAAGCGTCTGCCTTTCCTCCAGCCAGGCAAGATCGGAAATATCCGCAAAGTTTTCTACCGTTACCACGGATTCCGGGCGGAGCACGCCCCATTGGCAGACCGTGAACCAGGCCAGTGTCACCAGCAACAGCGCCACGACCAGCAACTGGATTTTTCTCCTTTCCATCATGGGCTCCCAAGCACTTTATCCGGCATCGAGTTTGCCGTTTACAAACCCCCGACGTTGATTCAGGCCGAAGCGGCCATCAAGCGGGCAATTCCCGCCGGGCCCGGCTTTTCCACCACACCTTTTTCCGTGACGATGACATCGACCAACTCTGCTGGCGTCACGTCAAAGGCCGGATTGACCGCCCTGACACCGTCAGGGGCGACCGGGACACCGGCGAAGTGAGTCACTTCCTCCGGCGCCCGTTGCTCAATCGGAATCGCCTGGCCGTCCGCGGCATCCATATCGATGGTGGAGGTCGGAAGCGCCACCATAAACCTGACACCGTGATACCGCGCCAATACGGCGAGATTGTAAGTTCCGATCTTATTGGCGACATCGCCATTGCTGGCGACCCGGTCGGCACCGACGATAACCCAGTCGACCAGGCCCTGTTGCATCAAGGAGCCCGCCGCGGCTTCCGTTGCCAGGCAAACCGGGATAGCGTCCTGCTGCAACTCCCAGCTGGTGAGGCGACTTCCCTGTAGCCAGGGCCTTGTCTCCCCGGCATAAACCTGCCCTAGCAGGCCCTGTTCATGGGCGGCGCGAATAACCCCCAGTGCCGTACCGTAGCCACCGGTCGCCAGGGCGCCGGCATTACAGTGCGTGTAGATTGACACCTCGTCGGTAAAGAACGCCGCGCCAAAACGCCCCATGCGGCGATTATCCTCGATATCCCGCTGGTGCAGCTCCATGGCCAGCCGCTCGAGCCTGGCCGGGATATCGTCAGCGGACAGCGCAATTTCATCGCGGACACGCTGCAATGCCCAGAACAGGTTGACCGCGGTTGGGCGCGACTGCGCCAGGCAGTCGAGGTCCGGTTCCAGAACCTCCAGCCAGGCTTGCGCGGAGACTTCAGCGGGTTTTCGCCGCCGGGCCGCGAGAGCCACCCCGTAGGCCGCGGCAATACCGATCGCAGGGGCACCGCGCACCACCATATCCCGTATGGCCTGGGCGACCTGATCGGCGGTTTCCAGGCGTAGATAACGGATATCATGGGGCAGCAGGCGCTGATCCAGCAGCTCCAGGCCGTCACCCAACCAACGCAGTGCCGGGTATTGCGACATCACTGTACTCCAACAATAATGCAAGGGCGGCGAAAGACTCGCCGCGGAAAAGAGCTCCGGGATTCAATCACAATCGATAGACCGTCTCGACCACCGGCTGGCCTGGCAGGATAACGCTATCCGCTGGTAACAGCCTGGCTCGCACATAATACACACGATGCTCCATTTTGCGCAATTTCAAGCCAGGGCCCTGGTCGTCGGGAAAATCCTCGCCGGAACCGTACGCCAGCATTGCCAAAACCGGGTAAGCATGGTAAATAGTCGCAGCATATCAGCACCTGCTGCTTGCCTGAAACCTGCCCAATAAATATGGAGTCGCAAATATGATACGTGTCGTGTTCAACCAGAAGGGGGGAGTGGGAAAATCCAGTATTGCCACCAATCTGGCCGCCATCAGTGCCGCCTATGGCTTTCGCACCCTGCTGGTCGACCTGGATTCCCAGTGTAATACCAGCCAGTACGTGCTCGGCTCGGAAGCCGGAAACCTGCAGGACACCGTCTGCGACTATTTCCAGCAGACCCTGGGGTTTAACCTGTTCCGCGGGGAGCCCAGTGACTTCGTCCATGAAACCCAGTTTGAGAACCTGTACATCCTACCCGGCCACCATGACCTGCTGGATATCGAATCGAAGCTCGAGAGCAAACATAAAATTTTCAAGCTCAGGGACCTGCTCGGCAAACTCGGCGACGACTATGACCGTATCTATATCGACACCCCGCCGGCCTTTAATTTTTTCTCCCTGTCGGCCCTGATCGCGGCACAGAAAGTGCTGATTCCCTTCGACTGCGACGATTTCTCCCGCAAGGCACTCTACTCCCTGCTGTCGAATATCCAGGAAACCCAGGAGGACCACAACGGGGAGCTGGCGCTGGAGGGCATCGTCGTCAACCAGTACCAGGCCCGCGCAAACCAGCCGCGACGCATCGTCGAAGCCCTGGTGGATGAAGGGCTGCCCTTGTTTGAGAGCTATCTCGGCACCTCGGTAAAGATGCGCGAGTCCCATGAAACTTCGGAGCCACTGATCTACTGCGCCGGCAGCCACAAGCTGACGCAGCAGTTTATCGCCCTGTTCGAGGAGATGGAGGGTGTGGATATCAGCCTGGAGCAGGAGATGGAAGCCATCGCCGAAACTGATTAGGGAACGGGGCCTGTCCCGAATGGCGGAGTCTTAAACCCAAATCCGATTAGGCAAGGCATATACTATTGCTGTTGGGCAAGGAACCGCGGCTCCCAGCCCAGGACACGCCGTGAATACATCCATGTAGGCTCGGGCGCCGGGTCCAACCGGCGCACGGTCCTGCTCTGGAAGCCCCGATCCCTCCGTCAA
>JAUXCW010000049.1 GCA_030618705.1 Gammaproteobacteria bacterium
GCCAACGCAAAGCGAATTCGGGCTTTTATCACAATTTTCAACCAGCAATAGTCGCAACAAGCGCGATGTGGACGCACTTCTCGCGTCAATGGTAATTATTTACAGGATTACCCGGCCCACGGGCACTCCATCCACCGCTATATAGCCAATACTGAGATGTGAACATTCTCATCCTGGTCAAGCGGAGTGCCCGATGATTCCTTTCAAGAAAAAGCCACTGTCGGTACTGTTGCTACTGCCATGCCTCAGCAATTACAGTAGTGCGCTCGGTGTCGGCGAACTCAGCGTCCGGTCGCCCCTGGGCACGCCGCTGCAGGCTGAAATCCCGCTGACCGAGCGCCATGAGGGTCGACTGCTGGTGGGACTGGCCGATGCCGCCGCCTATCGGCGACTGGGTGTTGAGCGCAAGTCGTTCCACCAGGGGCTGCGCTTCGAGTCGGTAGTCGATGCTGGCGAGCCACATATCCGCGTTTCAAGCCGCACACCGATTACCGAACCCTATGTCAGCTTTGTGTTGAGTGTGCAGTGGGCCGATGGCAGCCTGATACGCCAATACACCACGCTGATCGACCCCGCCCCGACCATTGCATCCAGCGAATCCAGTGCATCCAGCGAGGTGATACAAGCGCAGAGCGGGAAAACCCGCTTCTCCAGTAGCGTTCGCACCCATAGCGGCGACTCACTCTGGCGCCTGGCCCGGCGACAGAACCGGCCCGCCGACACCAATATCTCCCAGGTGATGAATGCGCTCTACCAGCTCAACCCCCACGCTTTTGTCAACGGGGACGCCGCCAAACTCAAACCACTGGTGCCGATAAAAACGCCCACCGCCGAGCAGATTGCATCGGCACCCCGGCAGTTTATGCCCTTCGGCAGCCAACAGTTGGCCGGCACAGAGAAACCCGCTGCACAAGCACGGCCGGCATCCGGGGGACGAGCCGACAACCGGCGAATGCTCAGCACCGCGATCCCCAGCAACAATAGCAACAACAGCAAGCCAAGCCCTGGCGCCTCCGACATAAAAGACCAGTTGGAGGGCATCAAGGCCGGTATCGCCGCCGTCGAATCGGGGAAGGTCCGAACCAGCGCCCATATCGCGGTACTTGAGCAGGAATTAGACGCCCTGGTGGAGCGCTACGAGTCGATGTCGCAAAGGGCCAAAACCCTGGAACAACAGCTCGGCACGACTGACACAAGCCAGGACACCCATGAAAATGCAAAGCAGGACACCCGGGAAAATACACCCGCGCTGGCCCTGTCAAAATACAGCTCACTGATACAATTCGGTGGCATTATGGCCGCCTTCGCCGCAGCCGGGCTGCTTCTCGGGCACCTTATCGGTCGCAGCAGAAAACCGCGGCGTCCCGGCGGCAAGGCCTCGCGGCTACCCCGGTTTATGCAGGCAAAATCCACGGGCTCCGCCACCTATGAACAGCCCTATGACCGGGCGCCGCAGCCGGCACCGGAGCATCATCCGGCCCCTGCCGTAATCCGCGCCGAGGCTGAGGCCGAAGACGCTGCCAGTGAACAAGCCGGCGAGGACACCAGCCTGGTCGCTGCCGGCTATACCGCTTTTGGTATGCATGCAGAGGCCGAAACACTACTTTGCGAGGCCATCATCGAACACCCCGAGCGCCTCGACCTGCAACTGCAATTGCTCGAGTTATACAGTAACACCTCGCAACCGGAGCAGTTTGAGGGCCTGGCCGAAACCATCGCCGAGAAAACTGAAGACCCCTCGGTATCAACTCGCATAGAGCTGCTGCGCCTGCAATTCGCCGCCAACGATGCCGCGGACGAAACCGGGCAACAGCAAAATACCGGCGCCTGAACTCCCCCACGATCCAAACCCGACGAGGCGGTCGCCTCGTCGTCCACACCGGCATGGCCGATGGCCAATGAATTCGGCCCTGCAGGGCTAATCTGACCGCTTGTTCAGGGGCCTTATTAGTCATTAGCGGGTGTCTGTTTTTGTTATTGCATAGTGGCCGAATATGCGTACCCTAGCAGCTCATGATTGCGGCCACCGGGTTTACCTGACCAGCCCGGAAAATTCACCAAAGGAGCAGACGCTATGGCGTTGGTGCTAAACGAAGAACAACGCTTACTGAAGGAAACGGCAAAGGAGTTTCTTGCCAAGAATGCGCCGGTAGCGGCATTGCGCGAGTTGCGCGACACGAAAGACCCGTTAGGATACAGCGCTGAGCTCTGGAGCGAAATGGTCGAGCTGGGCTGGACCGGCATAATTTTACCGGAGGAGTACGACGGGCTGGATTTCGGCTTTCTCGGCCTGGGCGCGGTTATCGAGGAGAGTGGCCGGACACTGACCGCCAGCCCCTTGCTCGCCACCGTGGTGCTGGGCGCATCCGGCATTATGCTGGGCGGCAATGAGCAGCAAAAACGCGACTTGTTGCCCCGTATCGCCAGCGGCGAGTTGACCCTTGCACTGGCACTGGAGGAATCCAACCACCACAACCCGACGGGCTGTGCACTGGCGGCCACAAAAACCGATAGCGGCTGGCAACTCGACGGCGACAAACAGTTTGTGCTGGACGGCCACAGCGCGGACAAATTGCTGGTCGTCGCAAGAACCTCCGGCGAACCCGGCTCCACTGCAGGCATCAGTCTGTTCCTGGTCGATGCCGATACCACGGGCATCACCCGACAACGCACTATCATGGTCGATAGCCGCAATGCCGCCAATATTACTTTCGACGGGGTCAGCGTCTCTCCGGACGCATTGCTCGGCGAACTCGACAAGGGCTGGGACGTGCTCGAGCCCCTACTTGACCGTGGCCGCATCGCCATTGCCGCGGAAATGCTCGGGGGCTGCCTGGAAGTATTCGAGCGCACCTTACAATATCTCAACGAGCGCGAGCAGTTCGGCGTCAAAATCGGCAGCTTTCAGGCACTGAAACACCGCGCCGCCCATATGTACACCGAGATCGAGCTGGGCCGGTCGGTCATTCTCGACGCCCTCAGCGCGGTTGACGAACGCCCCGAGGAACTCCCGCTGATGGCCAGCCTGGCCAAGGCGAAGCTCAATGAAACCTACCACCTCATTACCAATGAGGGCGTGCAGATGCACGGCGGCATCGGCGTGACCGACGTCCTTGAAATCGGTTTCTTCCTCAAGCGTGCCCGGGTGCTGGAACAGACGCTGGGAAATACCGGCTATCACCGTGATCGCTATGCAAGGCTGAGCGGGTACTGAGTACTTTCCAGCAAAAAATACCACCCATAAAAAAACCGGCACCAGCCGGTTTTTTTATGGGTCCTGCAAAGCTTTATTCTTCCAGCGGATCAAAATCCATTTTGCTGATGCCGCAGTCGGGACACTCGAAATCCTCGGGTACGTCTTCCCAGCGAGTGCCCGGCACAATGCCGATGTCGGGTAAACCCTGCTCCTCATCATAGATAAAGCCGCAGATAACACACTCCCACTTTTTAAAGTCACTCATTGCTTGCTCCAGAACATAGGCATTGGAATTTCGGCCCGGATTCTAGCATGAGGTAATATTCCCCGACCACCAATGCGCATGAACGATTGTTAAGACAGACGATACGCTCCAGCGGCTCAGTATACATCCCCACCCTGTGTCCGCAGGCGGGGCAGTACGAGCAACCATATGATCGCCGATATCGCCGCAAAATATTCGTAGGCGATGACACCCCACGTATACAGTGAACTACTGCCGTCCACGGCCAGGCCATAGCTACGGCTGAGCGCCATACAGCTACCGAGAAAGGCCAGTGTATACAGTAAATTCCTAAAAAAACTTCTGTTGTACAACGCATAGGCGGCCATGACTCCTACTCCGAGCTGCACACCTCCGTACATGACTCGAATATCGGTAATCCCCGATGGGTTGAGGCCTTGCACACCAATAATCTCAGCGATTGTATCGGTACTGAAAATACAGATAAGCCCCCAGGGCAGCCACACCAACACGGTAAAAATTAGATAGGGTTTTATATACTTCATCGAATTTTCCTGACTCCGGTTACCAGATAGCACGAGTAGTGGAAGTAAAACCTTCACCACGATGATAGCGCGGCACTGTCGACGTCGCGGGTTAAATATCGGACACTTTTCTTAACTTGTACCATAAAACTATGCTAGCTTGTACGATCCCAATACGAACCACACAACGTTATCCTGCCTGATTATATGCGCAACTCGCTCCTGGTAATTGCTCTCTCGGCGTTTTCCCTATCGGGATACATCCATGCCGGCCCCGAATACCCTGTGGACGGCCCATTCAAGCTGGCCGCCAGGACCCCTATCGACGAGGCTTTCAAGAGCGTAACCAGCGGCGACAATATCTATGAGCCGACCGTCGATTGGGCCGACAATATGCCCGAGGGGTTTCAGGCCAAGCGCACCGCCTCCTACCCATGGTCGACCACCACCTACGGCGATGAGCTGTGGATGGGCACCATCCCCCAGGGCTGGTGCGTCTGGCCATTCCAGAACCTGAAATTTCCTATCTACCTCACCACCTATCAAAGCCAGTACACGGGTTGTTCAGTCCAGAATACACTCTCCACGCCGTCGCAAATCTATATCTACAACTTCGAAGCCGACACCCGGGAGCTTATCGACGAAAAAACCCTGAGCAGTGGTGGCGCAGAGTACGCCGAGGCGATGGAACGGCATGACGAGATGTCCCTGCTCTCGGTCATGGGCCTGCGCGCCGCGGGCACCTATGGCGACCTGGTCTTTTTTGCCGGCCACCACCTGCACTCCGGCGGTGAGGGTTGGTTGCGCATCTACGTGTTCAACGCGAAGAAACGCTCGTTTCTCGGCTATCGCGAACTGCGCGGGGATACCACCCGACGCTTCAAAACCATTACCGACAAAAATGGCGACACCGGCTTCTACACGATCATCGGTGCGGAAACCGGCATGACGCAAAACGGCAAGGGCCCGACTGTAATGCTGCGCTGGGTGGGCAGCCAGGATGAGCCGTTTAAAGGCGGCAACTATCTGCAAACGGACAATGGCCGTGGAGCCGGCTGGGACATCGTCTCCGCCGCGGGCCTGGACGGCAACTACGGCATGATCGGAGACTTCAAACAGTTCAGCCATGTCGACGGCAGCGAACGACTGATTATGTCATCTTCCGCACACCCATTGCTGTATGACCCGGACACCGGTGAGCGCGATCCCGCCCGCCACGAATCGGTCATGCTGCTGTCGGAACCCGTTCCCGCCGGTGGCTGGACGCGGGACAGACCGATGAGCTTCGAAGTGATTTTCGGCATGGAGCGTTACGACCCGGACGTCAAGGGCCGCTGGGGCGCCAAGTGGGGAACGACCAATATCCACGACGGTTATGTCTACTTCGGAACCTATCACCAGGGCACGGATGCGGGCTACCTGCACTTTAAAAAGGCCGACGAGGACCTGTTCGATAAGTTGACCTCCAGCCACGAAAAACATTTGGAATTCATCACCAATCAATGGCGTGCCAGCTCGATCTTCCGTATGAAACTGGAAGACCTCGCCGCCATCGCCTCCGGCAACAAGAACCCGGAGTTGCTCTACGGCTACGACAGCTTCCAGGTCGCAAATGATTCCGGCGAGTGGGTCAGCATGGAAAATGCGCTGGGGGCAGAACCGCGCTACGGCCAGGCCGGCCTCGGCCACCCCGGCAATATTTATTCCTGGACCTCGCTGAGTGTGGATGGCCAGTTATTCTGGGGTTTCTTCGACGCCTTCTCCGGCACTCATGATTTGCTGTTCGAGGCCGATTCGAGTCGATTTTTATTGTATCCCGGCTTTTGGCTGCCGGTTCCCTTCTGGGAGCATTTCAGGGATACCAGCCTGACCAGGGGGCTTTATGACTGGGCCAGGGCCGAAATGTCCGGCGTCGGGCGCGCCGATGATTTCGTCCCCGGTGGCGATCTGGTCGTATTCGAGGGCGATGGCGAGGCGCGCATCCTGACCCAGAGCGGTTTCGGCAACCCCTGCGCCAACGGTATACGAAACGTGGAGGTGCTCAACGACCGCATCTTCTTCGCCACATCGACCTGGTGCAACTTATCCGACCGAGCGGGCCTGGAATTCTACGAGTACCTGCCGGAAGTGGATTGATTGCAAGCGGCCTGGTTTTATCATTTTTTTATCAGCAAATAGGCAATTGCGTCGCTCAGTGCTTCACGCTCGGCATGCCAGGATCGACTCGTTAGCTTACCGCGTGGATTGATCTCGTCGGCAAGGCCCCGCAGGGTGGCAAAAAGCAGGTGTCGGGCGGTCTCACTCATCACGGGTTCACTCACATCCTGCTCAAGCAGGTGGTCCCACAATTCTGACGTCCGCCTGGCCCACTGCACCATTTGCTTTTGCCCATTGATGCTCGATGAGCCGTCTTTTCCGGCGTTGCGGAGGATTGCCACACTGACCCTGTATTCCTTGCCGCTCACCATACCCCAGACCGCGTCGATCAATTGGGTAAGCCGTTCCCGCAGGCTTCCGCCACTGAGCTCTACCTTGCTGAGCGTAGCCATATAATTGTCAAAAATGGTATCCAGAACAGCCTGAAGCAAGCCATCCTTGTCACCGAAATGGTACTGTAATACCCCCCAGGAAACACCTGCGGTTTCGGCTATCCGGTTGGTGTGGGCGGCATGGAAGCCCTCTTTATAGATACTGTCAATGGCCGCCTGTATCACCTTTTTCCGCGTGAGCTCGCTCTTTGTCGGTTTCTTCCCCACCGCTTTATTCAATGCCCGGGCCTCTTACGCGATAAAGCGGTTGGCGAAGTCTTCTATGCGCTGCTTTTTATCGTCGATGCCGGACAGGGTGGTGCGGCCGTCCTCGCCAAGGAAATTTGTGCCGTTGACCATGGTGACACCGGCCTCCTCGAGCCGCTTGTGGGTTCCCTCGTCCGGATTTTTTACCCCTGTCCAGATATCGAAGGGCCCATCGCTACAGCCATTTTCCTGCCGAACGCCCTTAAGGGTTTCGAGTAGCGGATAAATTTCGTTTTCCTCGTGTGAGGTCGCCATCCAGCCATTAAAGCGGCAGGCGCGGCGCATCGCCGCCGGCGCATAACCGCCGACCATAACCGGAATCGGACGGCGTGTGCCCGGAGACATCATAACCGGGGGTATATCATAGTACACGCCATGGTATTCCGTCATTTGGCCCGTCATCAGCTTACCGATAATATCGAGCATCTCGTCGGTTCGCTTGCCCCTGGTGTGGAAGTCCTGGCCCACCATTTCGAACTCCGCCTTCTGCCAGCCGACCCCTACCCCCAGCGTGACCCTGTCCCCGGAGAGGCAGGCTACTGTAGACAAGGCTTTCGCCGCGTTGATCGGGTCTCTCAGGGGCAATATATAAATGGTGGAGAGAAACTGCAGGCTTGTCGTGGCCTGGGCCAGCGCAGCGGTCATTACCCAGGGGTCGGGCCAGTGTGTCTCCGGATTCCAGAAAATATTGCCTCCGTCCCGGTACAGGTATTCGTCGACCTGCTCTTTCGTGGTCACCAGGTGGTCGCCGAACGAAACCCCGTGGAAACCAACCTCCTCACAGAAGCGGGCGAGTTCTACCATTTGGTCCAGCTCTACGAATGCCAGAGATTGCCAGAATTTCATAGTGATACCCAGGCTGTTTGTCGAGTAGACATCTTGCCAGAAATGGAAAATAGCGACAACAATATAATAGTTGTGGCTATAAATTCCCACGTGTATCCTATCTCGCTATAACGACAACATTTGCGCGAGGCAGCCATCATGCCTGCAGCGCGGCAAGCAACCATAAAAATTCACTACCGCTCTGTGGCGGCGCGACTACCCGAGCAGCGCTTCGCCGATGTGGCACCGAATCACTCAGGCTACCCGGAGATGAGGAGAAAACCGTGAACGTACTTCATCTGGAAGATGTCCAGGATCGAAATATTGGTAGAGTACTGCAGCTGCAGTCCCGGCAGGCAGCCGATAAGCCTTGCCTGCTGACGAACAACAAAACCTTCACCTTTCAAGAAGTAAATAACATCGTTAACCGATATGCCCTGGGCATGAAACAGTTGGGCCTGTCTGAGGGGGCGCGTGTTTCAATATTTATGCCCAGCTGCCCTGAGTTTATCTTTCTCGCCCATGCCGCGAATAAGCTGGGTGCAATCTGGGTGCCGGTAAACACGGACTACAAGGAGGCCTGGCTCTCCGGGATAATCAATGACACTAAAGCACATCTGCTGATCATCGACAGCAGTCTGTTATCTCGTTTTCTCGAGGTGGCCGCGGATCTTGAATACACCCATCTTCTTATAAGAAATGCAGGGGGCGACTCACTTCCGGCAGAAATCGTGGCGACGGATATCGCCAGTTTTGAAAAACTCTCCGCCGAGGAGCCGGACATTCCGGATATCTATTATGGTGACACCTCGGCGATATTGTGGACTTCCGGCACGACCGGCAAATCCAAAGGGGTTATGGTTCCTCACAATGTCTGGATTCGTTCGGCGCTGAACACTCACAAACTTTTTGGGACACGGCAGGACGATATCGTCTACAACTGCTTGCCCCTTTACAACGCCGCCGCCTGGGTAGCGAATATCTATCGAGCGTTGGTCGCGGGCATACCGCTTGCACTGGATCCGAGTTTTTCCGCCTCTGAATTCTGGGGTCGAATTCGCCACTACAAAGCGACGGAAACGATTACCCTCGGCGCAATGCATATGTTTCTGTGGAACGCACCCGAGAAAAATGATGATGCCGGGAATCCGCTTCGAAACGCTGTTGTTATCCCGCTTCCGGAGGAACTGGTGGAGCCTTTTCGCCAACGATTTGGCCTGGAAATCATCCAGTGTGGCTACGGGCAAAGTGAAGCCAATCCAATAATCGAGCGCACTGACGACGGCAGTAGAACCTGGCCGCCCAATGCACTGGGCGACGTCAGCGATGGCATCGAGATCGTGCTGCTGGATGACGAAGGCAATGAAGCCGGCGTCGGTGTCCCGGGAGAGTTCTGCCTGAAGACCTTGATGCCCCATATTATTTTCAACGGCTATTTCGATAACCCCGAGGCCACCCGGCAAGCCTATCACGGTGAATGGTATCGCACGGGCGACCTGGGCGTGAAGGATGACGCGGGAAACTTTTTCTTTGTCGATCGAAAGAGCGACTTTATTCGCTACATGGGCCGCAACATATCGTCCTTGCAGGTAGAGGCCGCGATACGGCAACATCCCGCAGTAGAAAGCGTAGCGTGCTTCGGCGTGCCTTCAGATAAACTCGCGAGCGAGGCCGAGATTAAGGCCAATATCATTCTTCGGCAGGGAGCCCGTGTTTCAGAACACGAGATAGCCAGGTTTGTTAATGACACGGCGCCATATTTTTTTGTACCGCGGTATATCGAGTTCGTCAAGGATCTGCCCTATACGCCGACAAACAAGGTACAAAAATATAAACTCAGGAAGCAAAGCTTGTCATCTTCTGTATGGGATCGCCTGCACGAGGATTTCACCCTGGACAAATAGCCGGACCCTGGGTCATCCAACCCGCTGTGGCTAGCGCATACACCCAACAAAAGGATTTGATTTCAAGCCCCCTACCCCTTTGAAACGAGCGCGGGAACCAGCATGGCGTTCAGGAGACTGCGTTTTTTAGCTTCCGTCGAGGCCGCTTCGCTGGGAATAGTAAGAAACGAAATGAGTATCCGCAGCGCCCAATCAACCAACTGCTCAATTGTTACACCCTCGTTCAATCCGCCCTCTGCGCGCACCTGTTCCAGCCCGGGGCGTGCCATTTCAATGCAAAGTTTGAAAATACGGTCGGTGGCAAGTAATAGCTGGTTGGATGAAGTATCCCTTTTGACGATGGTCGAGAGTGTCGGGTTGGACTCAATTTTGTCCAGTGCCAGCAAAATGCTCTCCACCATCATGGTCTCGATGCTGTGGTACTTTTGCAGGCTCGGCAGGATTTCCTCGGCCATCGCCAAAGCCTCTCTTTCGATGACGGATACCACCAGCTCATCGCGGTCCTTGAAGTACTTGTAGAGGGTCGATCTCGCCATGTTGGCGGCCCTGGCCACATCGGCCATATTGGTTTGCCTGACCCCCTGGCTCCTGAAACACCCGGCGGCGGCATTGAGTGCCTGGTCGATATAGGCCTGGGCTTGCGGGCTGACAACTGCCGTTTCTGCGGACATGAAAGCGTTCCAAATGACATTGTGTGGTTCCGGGTTTAGATTATGCCAGAGATTTATCGCGGACATATGTTGTTATTTGTCCGCGACATGGTAGAGTCAGACAAAACGACTACATTGTCCGCGGCCTGGGCCTGCCGGAAACGGCGCCGGCGCGACCACGGCAACACACCCGAGCGCAGAGAAGAGGCATTTTATGAGTGACTACGACGTGATTATCGTGGGTGCCGGTCACAACGGACTGACCGCGGCAGTAGAGTTGAGCCGGGCGGGGCACAAGGTGCTGGTACTGGAAAAAACCGCTCTGCCGGGTGGCATGGCCTGCACCAAGGAAATCTTCCCCGGCTTTAAACACAGTGTCGGCGCCTGGGCAATGATCGTGCTAAAAGAAAAAATGATCAAATACCTCGAGCTCGACAAGGAAGGTTTTGAGCTGATTCGCCCGGAAAGCTCCTATACGGTATTCGGGGATGAGGGTGACACCCCGTTCATTGGCTACTGTGATCCCATGGAGATGGCCAACCATATGGTTGAGGAGCACGGTTTTGAAGCGATGAAAGGGTTTCAGGAACTGTCGAAATATTTTGTTCGATGGCAGGAGATGTTCGACCACTACGCCGACCAGCCCAACCCGCCCACCATGGAGCAAATCATTGCCGGGACCGAGGACGAGGAAACCCGCGAGGCACTGATGACCCTGACCTATTCGAGCGCCATGGAAGTGCTTCGAAAATTCTTCCCTGAAGAGGGGCAGCACGGCACTATCCTGGCATCGCTGTGCGCCTCGGCGATCGACGGCACCCACTACGGCCCTTATAGCAAGGGCAGCGCCCTGTCGCTGAGCTATCACTATTGTGCCGGCGACACCTACGATTTTAAAATCCCCAAAGGCGGCATGGGCACCTTCAGTGCGGCACTGGACAAAGTCGTCACGCGCTACGGCGGTGAGATTCGCTACAAGACCCCCATTGAACAATTTGTCATTGAAGAAACACCCGCGGGGAATGCTGTCACCGGCATACGCTTGAAAGACGGTGAAGTGATCCGCGCGAAAAAGATTATCTCCACCCTGGACGCCCACAGTACATTTATTCGCCTGGGCGATCGCAGCAAATTGCCCGGCGACTTCGCCCGGGCGATTGACGATATCGACTACACCATGGGCTATATGCAGATCCATCTCACCCTGAAGGACCTGCCCAAATTCACCAAACAACTGGAGTTTGTCAACGGCACCCTACAGAGCTGGTTGATTGCCTATCTGCCAAGCCCCGAGCATCTGCATGACGCCTGGTGCCAATACAAAAATGACCAGGTGCCCGATAGTCCGGCGGTGTACTGTTACTTTCCGTCGATGCTGGATTCATCCCTGGCTCCCGAGGGCTACCACACATGCACCCTGTTCTCGCACTACTTTCCCGCACACACGCCCAAGGGTGAACACAAGGCAATGAAAAACCAGATGGCCGAGCGCATGCTGAATTGCATCGAAGACGTGGCGCCGGGCTTCAGGGACCAGATCATGGACCAGGCCGTATTTACCCAGCATTATTTCGAGCGCAACTACGGCGCCACCGGGGGCGACTTTGCCCAGGGAATGGTTCATCCGGAGCAATTTTTCGGCAACCGCCCGGTACCGGGCTGGGTCGATAAAGGCACGTCGGGTTACAAAACACCGCTGCTCAATCTATTCTGCGCCGGAGGCGGTAACCATCCCGGCCCTGGCGTCACCTGCCTCCCCGGCTTGAACGGCGCACGAGCGGTAATGACCGAACTCGAAGTGCAGGCTACAGAGTCACCCACTGCGGCAAGCTCGCACTCATGACGAGCAACGGCAGCCTGATGATATTGGCAATTCCCTTCGTGGCCGCGTTTATCGGCTGGCTTACTAATCTACTGGCGGTACGGGCGATGCTCTACCCGGTCCATTTTGTCGGCCTGCCGCCTGTATTCGGCTATCAGCTGTTTGGCTGGCAGGGACTTATTCCAAAAAACTCCGAGGCATTGTCGCTGGATTTCAGCAAGTTGATCCGGGAGGAACTGCTCGACGTCAAGGAAGTGTTCCAGGATTTGCGCAAGGGCAACAACGAAAAAATGGACGAGGTGGTTGACGAGGTCACCGACAAAGTCCTGCACGAAATCGCCACTAAACTCGCCCCGGAAAAGTGGCAAAAGGCCCGTGAAAAATTGCGTGCGTATATCGAGGAGCTGATCCGAAGCAATATTTGCGATATCACCGATGAGCTTATGGAAAAGTTTTCGGATCAGGCCGATGACATCATTGATATCGATGCCATCATGAGCAAAACCATGCGTGAGGACAGGGCGCTGATGGGCAGGATTATCTCAAGCATTGCCCATAGGGAGTTCAGGTTCCTGGAAATGTCGGGACTGTATTTCGGCTTCCTTTTCGGTATTGTCCAGATGCTGGTATGGATCTACTACCCCGCCTACTGGGTGTTGCCCGCTGCGGGCTTTCTCGTCGGTTATACAACCAATTGGCTCGCCTTACACCTGACCTTCGAACCCAAGGAGCCGACTAAAATCGGGCCATTCACCGTGCAGGGAGTTTTTATCAAGCGCCGTCACGAGGTGGCGATCAGCTTTGCCGATATCTTGTGCGATACTGTTTTCAGTAGCGACAATATGCGTCGCCATCTCAACCAGGAGCCGGCAAGGTCGAAGGTGACCAATCTTGTCGAAGGGCAAATCGACAACAGCATGAAGGTATTTGACGACGACCCCATGGTGGCGATGTTGGTCACCGCCGACAAACTCGACGAGGCCAAAGACGACCTTCGCCAACGCATTCGCAATGCCGACATGGAACAGCCGGGGTCAATACAAACCCTGATGAGCCATACCGACAGTATTCGCGATAAACTGGTCGACAGCCTGGGGGCGCTCACCGCCACGCAGTTCTCCAGCATACTCCGACCGGTATTCCAGAAGGATGAATGGAAGCTGACCGTGGCGGGCGGGGTCATCGGCATCGGCATCGGCACTTTGCAGTACGTTTATTTATTTAGCGGTTCGTTTTGACACCTCGATTGCCGTGAAGAACGCCGGTCACGTACCCAGGCGGGCAATCGCTTCCGCTTTGGCCCAGACATAGTCCGCCTTCGCCGCCGGAGTTCGCTTGATTTTGTCTACCTTCACCAGTGCGCGGGGCGCTTTATAGCTGGATATGGTACCCCGGCAAAAATCCCGCACCTGTTCGAGCTCCAGCTCCTTTTCGCTGCCGCTCTCGTACAGGGCGACAACAATCTGGCCCCAGCGCTCATCGGGGACACCGACCACCAGCACATCGTTGATATCTGGATGTGCTTTCAACGCCGCCTCGACCTCTTCCGGGAAGATTTTCTCGCCCCCGCTATTGATGCTGGTCGAGCCCCGACCATGAAGCAGGATTGTGCCGTCGGCCTCAACCGAGGCCATATCGCCGGGAATGGCCCAGCGCTCGCCATCGATTTCGACAAAGGTCTCGGCGGACTTTTCCGGCGCCTTGTAGTAACCCAGGGGCACATGACCTTTTTTGGCAAGTCGGCCGACAATACCGGAACCGGCCTCGACAGGCTGGCCGTTCTCGTCTAACACGATCATACTGTCGCTCACCATAAAGCGTGGCTGGTCGGAGTCTCCGCTTTCTGCGCTAAGCTTGTTACCCATCGCGCCGGTTTCAGAAGAACCCAGACCGTCGATGATCATTCTCCCGGGCAGTAATTGCAGTACGCGGTTTTTGGTGCTCGGAGAGAACAGCGCGCCCCCGGAGGCTATCGCGAACAGGGAAGACATATCGTAATCGTCTGGATTTGCCTCCAGTTCATCACAAAGCGGTATGGCCATGGCATCGCCGACGATAACGATCAACAGGGCTTTCTCGTCCCCCACGGCTTTTAAAATCTTTTTGACATCGAACACGCCATTGGCGGGAATCACCAATTTCCCGGCAGCAAACAACGTGTTCATTGCCAACCACTGCGCTGCCGCGTGCATAAACGGCGGTGTGGGCATAGCCGCCATTTCCATGTCGGGCTTTCTACCCACCAGCTCTTCCGGTGACTTGATTGGCCCCCTGGAGCTGTCCGGGTCGCCCCCGCCCATGGCGGAAAAAAAGATATCGACATGTCGCCACATCACGCCCTTGGGCATACCCGTGGTGCCGCCGGTGTAGACGATATACAAATCATCCTGG
Source organism: Gammaproteobacteria bacterium (assembly GCA_030618705.1). GTDB lineage: Bacteria > Pseudomonadota > Gammaproteobacteria > Pseudomonadales > JAHEGP01 > JAHEGP01. The sequence continues at coordinate 14,352 of JAUXCW010000049.1, forward strand.
CTGCGCTCGGCAAAGTCGCGGGCTGGTGATGCTTCGCCCAGGGCCTGTTCATAGGCAATGCAGTTTGCCGGCACCTCGACACCAGAGTCGTCCTCGACGTAGAGTATGCTGGTGAGTTTAGCCTGGTCGGCTGCCGCGGCGACAGCCTTGGGTAAAAACCCGCGGTGACACACCAGGCCGACCAGGTCGGCATTGTCGTAGATATAGGCCAGCTCCGCTTCGACATAGTTGTAATTGATATTGATAGGCACGGCGCGAATTTTGTAGGCGGCCAGCATACCCTCGATATACTCACTGCCGTTGGTCAACTGCAAGCCGATGTGGTCACCCTCGCCGAAACCGAGGGATTGCCAATAATGAGCCAATCGGTTTGCGCGCTCATCCAGTTCGGCATAGCTCAAACGCCGCTGATCACATACCAGCGCAGGATTGTTCGGGTAGGCATCGACAATGCTTTCGAATAAATCGGCCAGGTTAAACTGCATGGCTGGTTCTCCTTGAACTCTGTTTTAGCTCTTGGTTGCCGCGGATTTTTTCCTGGCGACGACCTTCTTTTTTTGCGGCGCGGCCTTACGGCTGGCAGGCTTTTTGCGTTCTAC
>JAUXCW010000280.1 GCA_030618705.1 Gammaproteobacteria bacterium
TAACAAGCTATTACAAAATATACCTAATTTCATGTATGAATGGTGCTTACTTAAGAACAAAGCCGAAAAGACAATGCATTTATATTATTGCAGTTGGGCAAGGAACCGGGGCTCCCAGCCCAGGACACACCGTGAATACATCCATGTAGGCTCGGGCGCCGGGTCCCCGACATGGACGTTGGGGCCTCAGGGTTTGTCTGGAACAAACCCGGCCAACCGGCGCACGGTCCTGCTCTGGAAGCCCCGGTCCCTCCGTCAATATCGCTGAAGTAAGCACCATTAATACATGAAATTAGGTATAATTTGTAATAGCTTGTTATATATGGAAAATATCAACCGGCCCTGCTGAGCAAATCGCGGGCCACCTGGCTGACCTGGATCTCATCGGTGCCACCGTAGATCTGCAGGATTTTGGCGTCCCGCGCCAACTGCTCGACCCGGTATTCCGTCATGTAACCATTGCCGCCATGGATCTGTACCGCTTCCATCGCCACATCGAGTGCGGCCTTTGCCGCGTAGAGTTTCATTGCAGAGGCTTCCGCGAGGCTGAGGCTACGCCCGGCCGCCGTCATTTCGATATTGCGGAATACCATATTCTGCAGGTTGACCCGCGCCACCTCCATCTGCGCCAGCTTGAGTTGAATCAGTTGAAACTGGCCGATAGGCTGGCCGAACTGTACCCGCTGCTTGGCATAACTCAGCGACAGTTCCATGCAGCGGTCGACAATACCCAGAGCCATGGTGACCACGCCGGATCGCTCCGCGGAAAAAGTCGATTTTGCCCCGGAGCGCGCCGTGGCATTTTCCGTCTCCCCCAGCAGGCGTTCAGGACCGACCCTGACATCCTGCAGGAAAAGCTCACCGGTGGGGGATGAGTGGATACCCATCTTCTTGAATGGCTTGCTCTGGGTCAGCCCCTCCATACCGCTGTCGAGCACGAAACTGAGAATTTTGCGCTGGCGGGATTCGACCCCCGCCTCGTCGAGCTTGCAGATAAACACAATGGTCTCGGCGTAGGGACCGTTGGTAATAAAAGTCTTGTTGCCGTTGAGAATATAACCGCCCTCGCCGTCCCTTTTACAGGTGGATTTCATGCCGCCGAAGGCATCGGAGCCGGAATTCGGCTCGGTGATGGCCCAGGCACCAATTTTCTCCATGGTCAGTACCGGCAGGGCCCAACGCTCTTTCTGGGCGCGGGTGCCGCGGGACATAATGGCCGATCCGGTGAGTCCTATGCTCACCCCCATGGCTGTGACCATTCCCGGGCAATAACGGGACAGCTCGATAATCGGAATCGAGCGCATGGCGGCGGCATCGACTCGCTGCGCCATTTGCTCCGGGCTCGGCTCCTGGGACGGCGGGGCTTCACTATCCTGCCCACCGGGAGCATCTTCCCGCTCGAGAGTCCGGACAAAGTTCTGCCTCGCCATCTCGTCGACGCCAAAGGTTTTGAGAAACTTGCGCAACACCTCATAGGGCGGCGTGTCACCGTGCTCCAATTCATCCAGCCGGGGCTCGATTTCGGCCTCGCAAAAGCTGCGCACCGCGTCTCGTAACATTAAATGGGTCTCGCTCCACTCAAACATAGGTGTCCTCTCGTTAATACCGTGTGATTTTATGGTGCCATAAATATCATGGGTGTACCGAAAAAACTATGGGTGTCCTGAAAAAGCGCCCCGATAAATATGTGAATATCATTGCTGTCCTGAAAAAAACGCTGAAATCGTGGGTGTCCTCAGAATCGTGGGTGTCCTCAAAGTCGTTTGGTGTAATGAATATCATGGGTGTCCTGAAAAGTGTTACTGTGTCGTGAACCATGGGTGTCCTGAAAGTCTCCTGAAAGAGTCGTGAATCATGGGTGTCCTGAAGGTCTCTCCAGGAGGGTTGTGTGTCCAGTTCGCCGTCAGTACAGTCAATAAGCCACTCTTCAAAACGGCAGCCCCCCGGGCAGCGTCCCCAGGTTGCCCTGTTTGTCACTTGCCTGGTGGATCTGTTTCGGCCGTCAGTCGGCTTCGCCACGGTAGAACTGCTGCAGCGCGCCGGTTGCGATGTGGTGGTGCCGCAGAACCAGACCTGCTGTGGCCAACCCGGCTATAACTCCGGTGACCTCGAAGCCAGCCGGGTAATCGCCCGCCAATTTATTGCGGAATTCGAAGGCTACCAGTATGTGGTCGCGCCCTCGGGTTCCTGCGCGGCGATGGTCAAGCATCACTATAGCGCCCTGTTAGCGGACGATGCTCCCTGGCAAGCGCGGGCGGATGCCCTCGCCAGTCGCTGCTACGAGCTGACCGGTTTTTTGATCGACGTTCTCGACGCCGACCCCGGCGCTATCTGTAAAAGCGGCTCGCCGGTCACCGTGACCTACCATGATAGCTGCGCCGGTTTACGCGAAATGGGTATCAAGTCCCAGCCCAGGCGGCTGCTGGAAGGCGCGCACGGCGTACAGCTGCAGGAAATGCAGGATACCGATGTGTGTTGCGGCTTCGGCGGCACCTTCTGCGCCAAACTCCCGGATATATCCAGGGAAATGGTCGACAGCAAGCTCGCTAACGCGGAGGCAAGCGGGGCCGGGGTTTTACTCGGCGGCGACCTGGGCTGCCTGCTGCACATTGCGGGGCGCGCCCATCGCCTGGGCAAGGCCATCGAGGTTCGCCATGTGGCCGAGGTCTTGCTCGGCGATCCTGACAATGCCGCCATCGGCGAGGCAGAGACCGAATGACCACCGCGAGCGGGGACTTTATCGCGCGGTCGCGCAGCGGCATCGACAACGAGGCCCTGCAAAGCTCCCTGTCGGTGCTGGGCAGTGGTTTACCGCTGCTGCGCCAGATTGCGGTCGACGCCATGGGCAACTTTGATGAGCAACGGGAGTATGTCAAGGGGCTCAAGGATCATACCCTGGACCATCTTGCCGACTACCTCGAGCAATTCGAGGAAAACGTGCTGGCTAATGGCGGCCAGGTTCACTGGGCAAAAAGCGCCGGCGAATTCAACCGCATCATTGCGCAAATTTGCGAGGATGCCGGCGCCAGGCGAGTCGTCAAAGGCAAGTCCATGGTGACCGAGGAAACCGGTCTCAACAATGAACTGATCCGGCGCGGCATGGCCCTGCGTGAGACCGACCTCGGCGAGTATATTATTCAACTCGCCGACGAGCCTCCAAGCCATATTATCGCCCCGGCGATTCACAAAACCGTGGACCAGGTGCGCGAGCTATTCCTTAAAAACCATGACCTGGGTGATCGAGAGCTGCCAGACCCCGCGGCAATCGTTACCGAGGCTCGTAAAGTATTGCGGCAGGACTTTATCAACGCCGATGTCGGTATCATCGGCGCCAATGCCCTTATCGCCGAAAGCGGCAGCACTATGCTCGTCACCAACGAGGGCAACGGCGACCTGTGCAGCATCCTGCCGAAAATACAGATCGTGGCAACCAGTATCGACAAGGTCACGCCCCGGCTGGAGGATGCCAGTTCCATGCTTCGCCTGCTGACCCGCAGCGCCACCGGCCAGGCAGTCACCTGTTATACCAGCTTTTTTTCCGGCCCCAGGCGACCGGAGGATATGGACGGACCGGAGCAATTCCACGTTGTGTTGCTGGACAACGGCCGCTCGGAGATACTGGCGGGAAAGTACCGCGATATGCTGCGCTGTATCCGCTGTGGTTCGTGCCTCAACCACTGCCCCGTATATACCCATGTCGGTGGTCACGCCTATGGCCCGGTGTACTCCGGGCCTATGGGTTCGGTACTGACCCCGCTGATGACGGGCCTGGAGAACGCCCCGCTACTGCCGGTTGCCTGCACCACCTGTGGTCGTTGCCAGGAGGCATGCCCCATGGACATTCCCCTGCCGGAAATGTTGCGACAATTGCGTGCCGACGCCTTCGAACAAGGAGTGACGCCCCGCGCCTGGCGCTGGGGTATTGCCCTGTACATGCGAGCACTGTCCTCGCCCCGCTTGTATCGCCTGGGCTCACGCATACTGATGCCGATACTGGCCAGCCTGGGACGAAAACGCGGGCGCTTTCGCTCCACACTTATTCCCAATGGCTGGACCGCGGTGCGGGATTTCCCCGCGCCACAAGGCCGGACTTTTCTCCAACGCTGGCAGGCGCAGTCGGGTACAGACGATGAATGACCGGGAGCAAATACTGGCGCAATTACGCCGTGCCGGGGGGCACAGGCAAAGACCGGCAGCGGAAAGACCCAGGCCGGCATTGGCAGCGGATAGCGAGACTGAATTTATCCAGCGCATGCAAGCCAATCACTCTGCCGTGGAGCAACTGGCGGGCATTGACGAGCTTCCCCAATGGATGGCCGCCTATATCGAGGCTAATGATCTACCACCCCGGTTGGTGTTTGGCCACCAGGATGCACTGGCTCGATTGCCCTGGGACAAGGCAGGCCTGGAGGCGCAGCAGAGACCGGCCGAGGACAGCGACCTGTTGGCGCTGAGTTGGGCAAACCGCGGCATTGCCGAGAGTGGAACCTTGCTTATACCCTCCGGGCCGGATAATCCCGCCACACTCAATTTTCTACC
>JAUXCW010000107.1 GCA_030618705.1 Gammaproteobacteria bacterium
TGTCAATCCTTGAGCTTATAGGCGGCGAGTTTACCTTTATTGCCGTAGACGTAGATAGTGTCGCCACGCGCCAGGATTGGCGCTCGCACGCCCTTTGAGCCCAGCTTGAAGCGACCGACGAATTCACCGTCTATCTGGGTCAGAATATGTACATAGCCCTTGTAATCCGAGACCGCGAGATAGTTGTTGAACGCGGCCGGGGCCGATAGCTTTCGATATCCCAGCTGCTCGTTGGCCCAGCGAATATTCCCGGTGCGCTGGTCCAGCGCCACCACCGAACCATCGGCGTGGGAATAGTAGACGTTGCCGAAGCCGTCATCGAGTCCGACGTAGCTGGAAGCGTCCTGGAACCACATCGTGCGGCCGGAGGCGGGGTCGAAAGCGGCGATGCGCCCCTGGTAACTCACCGCGAACAGGGTGTTGGCAAGCAGCAGTGGCGTGCCGTCGACATCGACCACCCGCTCGATTTCAGATTCGCCCTGGGCAATCGCGACCCGGCTCTCCCAGGCCACCGCACCACTGTTGATATCGACCCCCACCAACCTACCGTTGGCAAAGGCCGCGAAGACAAAGCCGCTCTCGATCACGGGGCCGGCGGTGCCACGCAGGGTCAACACCGGCACCTGGCTCTGATACCGCCATAGCGTATCGCCGTTGACGGCATTTAACCCATGTAAGACGCCGTCAAAGGTCTGCACCGCCACGACATCGCCATTGGTGGCCGGAGGGGCGAGCACTTCACCGCCAATCAGGACCCGCCAGAGTAGTTCACCCGTTTCCTGGTCGAGACTGATGACCTCGCCATTGGGCGTGCCGACCATCACCAGGCCGTCACCCACACCCACGCCTCCGGTGATGTCGGCCTTGACATCGATCTTCCACAGCTTCTTGCCGGTCTTCCTGTCCAGCGCCAGCACATCGCCATCGGCGTCGACGATATAGATTGCGGCACCGTCGATTGCCGGCCGCAAGCGATTGAACTTCTTGCCCTGGCCCTTGCCGATATCCCGACTCCAAACCCGTTTCATTTTCAACTGGGGTTTGAAATCGACCAGGTCCACCGGCTCGGTCAGCTCATCCTTGGTGTCGCTGGAACCACAGGCCAGCAGTGTGCCCAGCAGCACGACAACCATTCCACCCCGCAGCGTGGCCTGTACTCTATCCCGCAGTCTCATTCAGGCAGCTTCATATCAATCATCTTGTTCCGGATCGTCACCGTTCTCCGACGGGTCCCGGGGCAGGGACTCCAGTTTCATTTTGACCAGCGGCGCCGTATTGGCATCCCCTGCACCACGTGCGAGCGCACTCTGGTACTGCTCGCGTGCGGCGGTAGTATCGCCCTGCTCATAGTAGATATCACCGCGCAATTCATGGAAGGCAGCGGCAAACTCGCCATACTCAACCGAATTGCTCAGGGCCAGCGCCTGGTCGGCCTGCCCCGCGGCAAACAATACCCGGGCCAGGCGCAAATTGCTCACTTGCTCCAGGGCGGGCTCCGGCGCACTGGCCAACACCCAGCGCAACTCGGCTTCCGCACCCTCCAGGTCTTGCTGTGACACCTGCAGCCGCGCCTGCAGCAGTGCCGCGTACCGCGCATACTCCGTGTCGGCGTAGTCGGCTTTAAGCGTTTCCGCCAGATGCTGTGCGGTGGCATAGCGCGTTTCGGTCGGCTCCTGTTCTATCTGGGCCGCCAACTGCACCAATTGCTGGTAGTTTATCGAGGCGGACTCCGCATAAGTCTCCTGCCGTGTCTGCCAGGCTTGCCAGGCAAAATAGCCACCGAACACCACAACGATGCTCAGCACCGTCGATGTGCCGTTTTCCTTCCACCATCTCTTGAGGGCTTCTACCTGTTCATCTTCAGTGCGATATGCATCCACTCTTGTCTCCCCTTAGCGTGCTGTATCGGCCAACAATGCCGGCAATACGTCTGTTAATTTATCAGCGGCCAACGTCTGCTGGCCGAAATCCTGGCCCCGCAAGGCCTTGAGTGTCAGCGTCCCCGCGGCGGCTTCATCTTCGCCGAGAATGAGCGCGAAACCGGCGCCGCTTTTATCGGCTTTTTTCATCTGGCTCTTGAAACTGCCGCCGCCGGAGTGCAACAGCAGCCCTATGCCGGGAACGGCATCCCGCAGCCCCTCGGCGGTATTGAGCGCCACAACCCCCAGGTCCTCGCCGGCGACGACGAAATAGACATCGATATGCCGACCGGGTTCAGCGGGCATTTCACCGTGCGCGTCGAACAGCAGCACCAGCCGCTCCATGCCCATGGCAAAACCCACCGCCGGCGTCGCCGCACCACCCAGCTGCTCCACCAGCCCGTCATAGCGGCCACCCGCACAGACCGTACCCTGGGCGCCGAGCTTGTCGGTGGTCCATTCGAACACGGTGTTATTGTAGTAATCAAGTCCGCGTACCAGGCGCGGGTTGACCCGGTAGCGTATACCGGCGCCATCCAGCAGCGCCAGTAACTGGCTGAAATGCTGTTGCGCACCGTCACCGAGGAAGTCTTGCAGGGAGGGAGCATCGGCCAGTACAGCCTGGGTATCGGCACTTTTACTGTCCAGGATGCGCAGGGGGTTGCTGGCCATCCGCCGCTGGCTATCCTCGTCCAGGTGTTGGCGATGCCGCTCCAGGTAATCAAGCAGTGCGGCGCGATAGCGAGCGCGGTCATCGGCGCTACCCAGCGAATTCAGCTCCAGGGTCACGACCTGTTCGAGACCGAGCAGGCGCCACATACGCCAGGTCATCAGGAGGATTTGGGCATCGATATCCGGCCCGGGCAGGCCGAAGCACTCGACGCCGATTTGTTGAAACTGACGCTGGCGGCCTTTTTGCGGACGCTCATAGCGAAACATAGGGCCCTGGTACCACAAACGCTGCACCTGGTTGCGCAACAGGCCGTTCTGCTCGGCCGCGCGAACACAGCAAGCGGTACCCTCGGGCCGCAGGGTCAGGCTCTCGTCTTTGCGATCGGGGTTGCGATCAGGGTTGCGGTCGGCAAAGGTATACATCTCTTTTTCGACGATATCGGTCACTTCACCGATCGAGCGCTTGAATAACTCGGTCTGCTCAACCAGCGGAAAGCGAATTTCACTATAGCCGTAACAGTGGAACAGTTCGCTTATCACGCGCTCCAGATACTGCCATACGGCGGTTTGTGCCGGCAGGATATCGTGCATCCCCCGAACGGCTCTTATTTTCGACAAGGTTGTGTTGATCCTGTTCTATTGGTTGCCTGGGCTGTGATCGATGGAGCGGATGCCGCCTAGCCCTGCATAATCGTGATGGGCTGCGCCTCGGGCTCCCCGTCCAGTATCGCCTGGTGCCGGGCCGCTTTTTCCCGGATCAGCGACTCGAGATGGTCCAGCAACTCTGCGTTGGTTATCTTGTGGTCGGGCTTGCCGCCGACATAGACCAGATTGTTGGGCGTACCGCCAGTGAGACCGATATCGGCCTCGCGGGCTTCTCCCGGACCATTGACAATACAGCCGATAACGGCGACATCGAGGGGTGTGCGCAAATCTTCGAGTCGCTCTTCCAGATCATTCATCGTGCTGACCACATCGAAATTCTGCCGCGAGCAGCTCGGGCAGGCGATAAAATTGATACCCCGGCTCCGCAACCTGAGGCTCTTGAGAATATCGAAGCCGACCTTGATCTCCTCCACCGGATCGGCAGCGAGGGACACCCGGAGTGTATCCCCGATGCCATCCATCAACAGCATACCCAGACCCACCGATGACTTCACCGTACCGCTGCGCAGACCGCCGGCCTCGGTAATGCCCAGGTGCAGGGGCTGTTCGATCTGGTCTGCAATCAAGCGATAAGCCGCCACCGTCATAAAGACATCCGAAGCTTTGAGGCTCAGCTTGAAGTCCTGAAAATCGAGCTTGTCGAGAATATCGATATGACGCATGGCCGATTCGACCAGCGCTTCCGGCGTCGGCTCACCGTACTTTCGCTGCAACTCCTTCCCCAGCGACCCGGCGTTGACGCCAATGCGAATAGGTATGCCCCTGTCCCGTGCGCAACTCACCACTTCCCGCACCTTGTCGTCCCGGCCGATATTTCCCGGGTTGATACGCAGGCAATCGACGCCGAGTTGTGCGACTCTCAGGGCGATTTTGTGATCGAAGTGGATATCGGCAATCAGGGGTAAATCGACCTGCGAGCGTATCCGGCCAAAGGCTTCCGCCGCCTCCATGGTGGGTACGGATACCCGGACCAGGTCTGCGCCGGCCTCTTGCAGGGCCCGGACCTGGGCCACGGTGGCATCGACATCGCAGGTATCTGTGTTGGTCATACTCTGCACCGCGATGGGCGCATCACCGCCAATCGGGACATCGCCTACCATGATCTGGCGCGATTGCCGGCGTTTAATAGGGCTGGGGTATTTCATTGCCGCTAAGCACCTATCAGCAATTGTGGGGAGTGTTTACCGGCGTCGGCCACCACCGGCACAAAGCTTTCCGGATATCGAACCCGCACCGCGTACGAATTGCCCGGCACCACCTTGTAGGGCAGTTCGCCCTGAAGATTATCCGTATCCAGTAACGACTGCTGCCTGGCCTCTTCATCGACAGCTTCGGGCTGGACGGCTTCGGGCTGGGCATCCTCCGGCAGGGAGCCGGTGCTGGTGGCAAAATAAATGACGCTGACCAGGAATAGCAATACCAGTGCCGCGAGCGCACCGAGTACCAGGGTGGTCGAGGTGTCCGGCATACGCTCCAACAGGTGCATCGGCTCCTTCTCTACCTCGGAGGCGGCGACGGGCCCAGGGGCGGGAGCCACCTGCACAGGCTGGTACTGTGCCACTATTTCTTCCGGCTCCAGGTCTAACAATTTTGCATAGGCGCGAAGATAGCCTTTTACAAACACCTCGGCGGGAAGGGATTCATAACGCGCATCTTCAATGGCCAGAACCTGGTTGGAACTCAGGAAAAGGCGCTCCGCCACTTCTGCCACAGAGTATTCCTGGTCCTCTCGCACCTGCTTGAGGTGCTGTCCCAGAGCCAGCAATCGGCCATTATCGCTTGGTTTATCAGTTCGCATCATTGCCGTGTTCGTTTTTGTAGCGAATGTATTCTTCGGAATAGGGATACATGTTTTTCAGCGCCAGTACATAGCTGGCTTGCTTATCCTCTTCTTCAAAAAAATCCGCCAGTTGAATGCCAATATACAGGCTGCGTGCACTCTGCGGGCCCGTCATCCGGTATTTCCTGTAGTAATTCTGTGCTTCAGCATACTCGCCCTGCTGAAGATTGATATAGGCCAATTCGAGCAAGGCCGGTACCTGCATCCGATTGAGCGCTATGGCGCGCTTAAACGCTTTTTCCGCGGCGTCCAGGTCGCCCAACTTCAACTCACACCGGCCAAGGTTCTGGAAGGCGTCGGCGCGACCGTCATAGAGCGCATCGTCGATCACCTTGCGCATCTGTTTACAGGCCTCGGGGTAACGCTCCTCACCATAGAGAAACACTGCGTAGTTATTGCGCGCCATGGTCATATTGCTGTCGGCACGCAGGGCGGCCTTGTAATGTTTCTCCGCCAGCTCCTTTTCTCCGCTCATCTGGAAGGCCAGGGCCAGGCCGTTGTTGACTACCGGGGAGTTGTGGTCGAGCTCATAGGCTTGCTTGAGGTGCCGAATGGCGAGCTCGGTATCCCCCATGCGCAAATATTCCATGGCGGCATCGACGTGGGCTTGAACAGCCCCCTCGGTGGTGACCTCGGTGGAATAGAGGGAGTTCTCGGTCTCGGTGACGCAGCCGGTCACGAGGAGCAGCCCAAGTAACAGGAGTGCGAGTTTACTGCCAACTGGCAGAAAATTCCGTAGCAGGTTTTTTATCGATGTTTGGCACATAAGCGGCGGTATCTCCAGGAGCTGCATTCAGGTTACAGCTTTTATTATAGAATCGTTTGACTGCTGCCGTGTACGATAACGCTCATTACGCCGGGTACGATCTACCACGCGCCCCACCAATTGACCACAAGCGGCGTCGATATCGTCACCCCGGGTGCTCCGCACCGTGGCAATATACCCCGCCTGTAACAATATGCGCTTGAATCGATCGACACGGTTGGACGAAGGGCGCTTGTAGTCCGACAGGGGAAAGGGGTTGTACGGAATCAGGTTGATTTTACAGGGCACATCCCGCAACAGCGCGACCATTTCATGGGCGTGTTGGTCGAGATCGTTGACACCGTCGATCAGGGTGTACTCTATGACCACGACCCTGCTGTTATCGGGTAAATTCTCCATATAGCGCCGGGTGGCCCGCAATAGCTCGGCGATGGGATACTTGCGGTTGATTGGCACCAGTTCATTGCGCAAGCGGTCGTTGGGTGCGTGCAGGGATATCGCCAGTGAGACATCGGTTTTGCCGATCAATTTTTCTATCGCCGGCACCACGCCGGAGGTGCTCAGGGTCACGCGCCGCTTGGACAGGCCATAGGCCATATCATCCATCATCAGGTTGGCGGCATCGACCACATTGTCGAAATTCATCAACGGTTCGCCCATGCCCATCATGACCACATTGGTGATCTGCCGCTTGCCGCCCTCGCGATACACCCCCAGGGCGTGATTCGCCAGCCATATCTGGGCGACGATTTCTCCGGCGTCCAGGTCGCGCTGGTAGCCCTGCTTGCCTGTGGAACAAAAGCTGCAGTCGAGGCTGCAGCCGATCTGGGAGGACACACAGAGGGTGGCTCGCTGGCCCTCGGGAATCAGCACTGTCTCCACCATGCTTCCACCCCGCAGGCGAATGGCCCATTTACGCGTGCCGTCGGCGGAAACGTGCTCGTGCACCACCTCCGGGATCTCGATAACCGCGGCCCGGGCAAGCCGCTGGCGCAGCACCTTGCTGATATCGGTCATGGCCTCGAAATCGAGGATACCCCTGTGGTGCATCCATTTCATGAGCTGCCGGGCGCGAAACGGCTTCTCGCCCAGGGTTTGCATAAATTCGACCAGGCGCGGCATGGACAAGCCCAGCAGGTTGGGCTTGTCCTGCAGGGGGTCGCAAAAACCGTGTTCGATAGTATGCAAGGGGTCGGTCACGTCAGCTGACTATCGAGGGCAGATTTCGTCAGCGGCAAAGAAATAACCGATTTCACGCTCGGCCGAGGCCGGCGAATCGGAACCATGCACCGCATTGGCATCGATAGTTTCGGCAAAGTCGGCCCGAATCGTTCCCGCCGCCGCTTCCGCCGGATTGGTCGCGCCCATCAGCTCACGGTTTTTGGCAATGGCGCCCTCGCCTTCCAACACCTGAATGGTCACCGGGCCGGAGGTCATAAAGTCGATAAGGGGTTCAAAAAAGGGCCTGCCCTCGTGCTCGGCATAAAACCCGCCGGCCTGCTCACGGCTCAGGTGGAGCATTTTGGCCGCGACGATTTGCAAGCCGTTTTTCTCAAAGCGCGACCAGATTTCACCAATGACATTTTTAGCCACCGCGTCGGGCTTGACGATAGACAGTGTCCGTTCAACTGCCATGGATTTTCTCCTGTACCGGTAAATTTATGTGTGAAAACGATTGGGTCGCAGCCGGCCCGGGCACTTGCGCCTGCCGGGAGTCGGCCATGCTTCGACCACTAAAAAATCGCGCAAATTATACGCAGATTAAGCGCTAAATGGCAGCATTATTGCATATCGACGCAGACTAGCTTACAGCGGCACCACTGTCGGGGTGGACCGGCTCATCCCGCAGGCGGCATACGGCCTGCCGGATAGCCTCACAGGCCACGTCGATCTCCTCCTCGGTGGTGTAGCGGCCCAGGGAAAAGCGCAGTGCGCTCAAGGCCATCTGCCTCGAAACGCCAATTCCCTCCAGCACATAGGAGGGGTCGACGGAGGTAGAGGCGCAGGCGGAGCCGGATGACAGCGCCAGATCCTTCAACACGACCAGCAGGGATTCGCCCTCGACACCGGCAAAACTGACATTGAGGATACCTGCCAGGCGCTGTTCGGGGTGACCATTGAGGTGAATGCCCTCCAGGGACTGGATACCCTGCCACAGGCGATCCCGCAGCCGGGCGATACCTTGATTTTCAGCCGCCATTTCCTCGCCGGCAATACGGGCGGCCTCGCCCAGCCCGACGATCTGGTGTGTGGCCAGGGTTCCCGAACGCATACCCCGCTCGTGGCCACCGCCGTGAATCTGGGCCTCCAGTTGCAGCCGTGGCACGCGCCGGACGTAGAGCGCGCCGATGCCCTTGGGACCATACATTTTGTGAGCCGAGACCGAGAGCAAGTCCACCGGCAGCCGACTCAAGTCCAGCGCCAACTTGCCCACGCTCTGGGCGGCGTCGACGTGGAACAGTGCACCGTGCTCACGGCATATTTCGCCGAGGGCGGCGATATCGTTGAGCGTGCCGATCTCGTTATTCGCATGCATCAGGGACACCAGGATGGTGTCCGGGCGGAGGCTGGCGGCGAGGACTGGCGGCTCGATGACACCGCTCGAGGAGGGCTGCAGGTAGGTGACCTCGAAGCCCTCCCGCTCCAGCTGGGCGCAGCTGTCGAGCACCGCCTTGTGTTCGATACAGGAGGTCACCAGGTGCATTCCCTTATCCCTGCGGCGGTGGGCGATGCCCTTGAGCGCAAGGTTGTCGGACTCGGTGGCACCCGAGGTCCAGACGATTTCACGGGGATCGGCGCCAAGCAGCTCCGCCAACTGGCCCCGCGCTTGTTCCACGGCCTCCTCGGCTCGCCAGCCATAGACGTGGGAGCGAGAAGCCGGGTTGGCGAAGTTGCCGTCCAGGGTGAGACACTGGGCCATCGCTTCCGCCACCCGCGGATCGACCGGGGTGGTCGCGGCATAATCCAGGTAGATCGGCGTACGCACTAGAGCGATTCCTGGTCAGCGGCGGGCCGGTCGACAACGGGAATTCGGTCAACGACGCTGGAAGACGCGCTCTGGCGGATGAACACATCCCGCACCTCACTGCGCTCAACCAGGCTGGCCAGGCTGATAGCACTGAGAAAGCGGTGAATCTGATCGCTGAGGTCGCACCACAGATAGTGGGTCAGGCAAACCTCGCCGTCCTGGCAATTGGCTTCACCGGCACAATTGGTCGCATCGACGGTCTCATTGACCGCATCGATGATCTGGGCGACATAGATTTCAGATCCCGGGCGACTCAATCGATAGCCTCCCCCCGGGCCGCGCACACTGCTGACCAGCTCGCAGCGCCGCAATTTGGCAAATAGCTGCTCGAGGTAGCTGAGTGATATCTCCTGCCGCGACGAAATATCCGCCAGGCTCACCGGCGCGGACCCGGCATTAAGCGCTAAATCCAGCATCGCGGTTACCGCGTAGCGCCCTTTAGTGGTCAGTCGCATATCGAGAGTCTCTTTGCCCGTGTATCGAGCTCGATTATTTAATAACCGAGGTTTTTAGTCAAGTATTGTCACGGGGCCTGCCCAGGGCCTTCTCCGTGGCGCCGAGGATACCCCGCAGGATATTGATTTCCATTTTATCGAGCTTGCTGCGCAGAAACAGCCGGCGTATACGGGTCAGCAGCTGCTTGGGGGTGGCGGGGTCGTAAAAATCCAGGGCGATCATCACCTGTTCGTAGTGTATGAGCAACCGCTCCAGGTCGTCTGCCGTGGCCAACTTCACATCCCACGGCTGGTCGGCCCGCGGCTGCTGGTCGGCCATGCGGATTTCATAGGCCACCACCTGAACCGCCGCCGCCAGGTTGAGGGCGCTGTAGTCCTCCGAGGTGGGGATGGTGAGATGGAACTGGCATTTCTGCAATTCCTCGTTCTTCAGGCCGCGGTCCTCACGGCCAAAGAGCACCGCCACCTCGTTGCCGGCAGTGGCGGCTTCGACGATACTGCCGGCCGCCGTGCGCACATCCTGTGTCGGCCAGGGGATCCGCCTCTCACGGGCGCTGGCTCCCACCACCAGGCCGCAGTCGGCGACGGCCTGGTCGAGGCTCTCCACCACCACCGCATTCTCCAGCAGGTCCACCGCACCCACCGAGCGCCAGACGGCTTTTTCGTGGGGAAACGACTTTGGCGCCACCAGGTAGAGCCGCCGTAGCCCCATGATCTTCATGGCGCGCGCCGCCGCACCGATATTGCCGGGGTGCGAGGTATTTACCAACACCACGCGGATCTTGTCGAGGCTGTCAGACATGCATTGACCTATATACGAATCGGCGCGCAGTTTAGCAGAAACCGCGGCCGGAGTTTTGCTATAATCCCGCGCCCGCCCAATCAAGCCAGGGTCTACCATGCAAGCAATGCTCAACATCG
>JAUXCW010000274.1 GCA_030618705.1 Gammaproteobacteria bacterium
TATGCGCGAATTAATTGGCCGCAATGCGTCGCACCAATATTAATGTAGTTTATACGCTTACATCTTTATCATATTGATTATATTGTATTTATATCAATGGCGAAGCAATCTGACACTCACTCAAGGACATTACTTAAGGCGCCAGCTCGCCGCGATACGAACCTACGCAATTCTCCCGCCTCGCGGTTCGCCCACGGGCTCCTTTGGAATGCGGCGTCGGGATTTTTAACCAGAGTTGTTTGGTGCCTCGGGCCGGAATCGGCTGGGCTCGCACACGAGACGGCTCGCGTGACGGTTCGCCAGCGGACTTATTTCGAAGTGCGGTGTTTGGGTATGTATGCGGTTGTTTGGTGCCTCGGGCCGGAATCGAACCGGCACGGCAGTCACCTGCCGAGGGATTTTAAGTCCCTTGTGTCTACCAATTTCACCACCGAGGCTGGAGAAGGCCGCACTCTAACCCAAAGCAGGGCCCGCTTCAATGCGGGGCGTCGCAACGGCCGGTACTTTAGTCGGTACCTGGCGCTGTGCTTGCAAGCGTGTCGAGAAACAGGCTAAGCCTGGTAAAAACATCCTCTGCCGTTATCGCCACCAGGCACTGGTTATCGGTGCAGCTGGTCTTGCGATGGTTCTGTGCACTGACACAGGGAGAACAGGCAAGCCCGGCGTAGATGGGCTCACTGTTGCCCAGGGAACCGTACAGCAGCGGGGTTTCCGGTCCAAAAATCACAAATGTTCTGAGTGCCGTCACCGAGGCAAAATGGGGCGGCCCGGAATCGTTGCTCAACATCGCGGTGGCGATACTATACAAGGGCACCAATTCTTCAAAGCGGAAATAACCGGCACTGTTGATACAGCGCTCCTGACCCACCTCGTCGCAAATATGCGCCGCCTGCGGCTTTTCCTTCGGCGCTCCGGTCATCACCACCAGAACATCGGCGTGTCGTTCGAGCAGCCGGCCGATGACATCGGCAAAGCGGTCGGGCATCCAACGCCGTTGCGGCAGCAAATCGCTGGCATTGGCGTTGACCAGCACCAGACGATGCTGCCCGGGCCGATAATCCGGGTAGAGTTCCTGCATTCGAGCTTGAATCAACTCACGCTGCGGTGCAGTAACCTCTGCACGGGCGAGATGTACATCATCCGCCGAAATCATCACCTTGTTATAAGGTGGCTCCCCCTGCGGGTGTAAAAGCGCCATGATCAGGGACATGAAATTCCGCGATACGTGCATATGCGGGTTATAGGTGACCGGATGGGTGAGGAAGCTACCGCGGTACAGGCCCTCTTCATGGCCGCGATGAAAACCCACCCGGTTGCTGCCGCCGCTAAGCGCGGTGAGGATGGATGTGGCGCGAGAGAATAATTCCAGATCGACCACGGTATCGATCCGGCGCTGGCGACACCACCGGAGAAAGCCGAGTACGTCGATGACAAACCTCCACAGATTGTCATCGTTGATGTGGTAAATATTCTGCTCCGGCACGGTTTTCAGCAGCGACAGGCTGATGGCGTTATTCTTGAAAATAACGAAGAACAATTCTGCTCCAGCCTCATCCCGCACCTTGCGCATGGCGGGATCGGCAATGATAGCGCTGCCCATTTCCGACAACTCGATAAACAGCACATTTTTTACCGGCACGTCGCGCCTGGGTACAAACAAGGACGCCAGGCGGTAAACAATGCCGAGCACAAAAGTAATAGGCACCCCGGCATAGCGATCGATGGTTCGCATGGTATCGACGTTCATGACATTTCCTTTCCGGGTTCCTGCTTGAAAATGACAAACCTCGCGCCGATAAAATTAAATATCATGCCGGCGGCGACACCAGCGATCAGCGCGAGTTGATTGTAGTGCTCGAAGAATTCAGAACTATTGGTCAAAATGGTAAACGTACCCCAGTTGGGGAAAAAGCTTACCAGGCACATCAGCAAGTATTTAGTCCACTGCAGCGCATGGGCGTCCTTGCCTGCGTCGGCAAAGGTAAAGGAGCGATTGAGAAACCAGTTCCAGGTGGCGGCAACCCAGTACGCAATCCCCCTGCCCAACGCCGAACCCATCCCCATGAAATTGTGCAGCAGGGTGAAAATGCTGATATCGACAATAAAACCGCTGGCACCCACCAGGCCGAATTTAATAAAGGATACCACCAGTTCATTGCGCGTCAGACCCTTGATCTTTGTGCTCAGGCGGAAACGGCGATAGGTGGTTTCGACCAGACGAAAGATGCACAGCAGCAGCGCGACGGTAGCCACTACATACTCGACCCCATTGACGCCGAAATAGTCGTCAAACCGGGTATGGTTCTGGTACAGGGCGATGCAGACGATGATGGCAAACAGGTATAAGCCTATACGCGCCTTATAATCCGGCTCGGCGAACACCTTGTCGACCAGCCATACACTAAGCAGCGCTCCTGCCACACCGAGGGCCGCGCCCGCGGCAATATCGGCCGGCCAATGTGCGCCGACAACGGCCCGGGACAAGGCCACGATAACGGCGACCAGGATAACCATTGCACGAATCGAGCGGGAGGGAATCTTGAGGCAAATGATCGTCGCCACGGAAGCGGCGGCGGCGCTGTGGCCAGAGGGAAAACTGTAGTGTTCCAGGGCCGGGCCGATAACGTTGACCGCGTCAATCCCCAGGCGCCCCACGGGGCGCAAGCCGAGCGCGTCCAGGCCGGGAATATAATTGAAACCATACTTCCCGATCTGGACGAAAAGACCGACCAGGATGACATTCAGGAAGACCACGGCGAGATTGCGCGAGATGCGAGAAAAAACCGCAATGCCAATGCCCGTGGCCAGCAAGCCGTCGCCGAGATTGGTGATGTTGGCCCAGAAATCCGCACTCCCCGGCGTGGCGAATTGGTTAAGCGTGGTAAACAAGGCGGTATTAACTGCCGGAAACAGCAATAGGAATACCATGAGCGCCAGTAGTACACCCATGGTTATGCGGTATCCGGAAGTAGCAATCGAACGCATTCGGCCTCTGCCTGTGTTTACTGGATACAGTCTGGATCTATTACTGCGCACAGTTCAAGGCGCCAATGATATACTAAAGGGCTATACCGCAACACAATAAAAGCCATGCCCACCACAAGCTCAAAATCCGCCGCGGCCATCATCACGCTGGGCGTTGCGCTGGTACATTTACTTATTGCGCCCTCCGTAGACTTGAGCGTCGATGAGGCGCATTACGGTCTCTATGCCCGCTTTCTCGATTGGAGCTATTTCGATCACCCGCCAATGGTCGGCTGGCTTTTGTATCTGTTTAAGCCATTGGGCTTGAATGAGTTCACCTTGCGATTGCCCGCCGCCGCAATCTATGTTTTGTGCAGCTACCTGCTCTATCAGATAGGCAGCGACCGCATGCAACACGGTTCAGGCAACAAAGGCCTGGTGGCTGTAATCCTTTTTTCAACGACACCCATGGTACAACTGCTCGGCTTTGGCCTGGTGCCGGAATTTCCACTACTGCTATGGACGCTGCTACTGGCAGTCCTTGTAAGCCAGCAACATCGATACCAGGAAACCGGCTTTTGGCTTTGCACCGGCTTATTGCTGGGTCTGGCGGGCTTGACCAAATACACAGCGATCCTGTTAGTGCCCGGACTGGCACTCTACTGGCTTATCCAGGGGCAGTTGGCTCGCGTTCTGAAGCAACCGCGCGCCTATCTTGCGATTGCCATGGCAGTCATCGTGGTAAGCCCGGTATTTGCCTGGAATTATCGCCACGACTGGGCCTCTTTTCACTACCAGATCGACCATGCGGGGGGCGGAGAATGGGAATTGCGGGAATTGCTCCGGGCGCTGGGCGTCCAGTTGCTGGCCTATTCGCCGCTAGTGGTGATCGGTGGCCTTATCGCTCTGAAAGATATCGCCCAGCCGGGAATACGTGGCTTGCTCGTCTGCCTCGCATTGCCCATCCTGCTGTTTGTGTTTGTCAGCTCGGGCAATGGCGCCTCCCTCCCCCATTGGTCGCTACTGGGCTGGTCACTACTGATTCCGTCCTTGAGTCACTGGCTGGTCGAGGGTTGGCACCAGCGTTCTGTTCGCTTGCTGGCCCGTTTCGGCACGGGCGTCGCCCTCGTGTTGTCCATACTTATCCTCTATCTGCTGGCCTTCAAGCCCCTGGCGACCATGCCCTGGGCCGCGCTGGCGCTTCGTGACGTAAGCGGCTGGAAAGCGGCTGCCATCATCGCCAATAGATTACGCGAGCAGCATTTTTCCGAGCAGGGCGTTATCATGGTGCCCAACTGGTCGCGTGCCAGCCGCATCGCCTGGTATGGCTGGCCGACCCCGGTCCAGGTACTCGATGACAGCCCCGGCCAATTCGTATATTGGTATGGTGCAGTGTCCCCTCAAACCAGGGGCATCCTGATACGCGATAATGTCGACGAGGAAGATGGGCCCACCTCGGCTTTTAGCAAACTTGGTCTCTGGTGCGATTACCTGGAGCAAACCACTGCTGTGGAACAGGGCATAGAAGTGAATCGCTTCTATTTTTACGTCTGTGTGCCACAGGACACCAGGCAAACATCGAAAAACACTGGCGCTTAAAAATGCGCACACCTGCAACGGAGAAAGCAATGTTATTACGCGGTTCT
>JAUXCW010000294.1 GCA_030618705.1 Gammaproteobacteria bacterium
CCATGTAGGAGACCCGGCGCCCGAGCCTACATGGATATATTATCGGGGGGGCGCCTAGCTCGAGTCCTGGGCTGGAAGCCCCGGTCCCTCCGTCAGCACCAGAAAGCATTCGAGTATGGCGCTTTGATGTTCAGGGTGCTGTGCCAGCACTACCTACCGCTTTGCAACAGCACTGCGCAGGGCCCGATGAGCGCTCTGTTCCATATCGGCGACTAGCAATAACTGATCGGCCAACACGCCGTAGTTCAGCTCCATGCGGCCCTTGCACATCTTCGCCGCGTAAAGCGCAAAGCGCCGCCACTCATCCCCGGTGTCGGTGAACTGTCGCGATATGGCTTCCAGTTCCGGTGCGTCGAGGTGTTGTGCGGCCTCCTGGAGAAAGGATGCATAGAGAAAGCGAAAGCCGGCGCCGCCGGTGCCGATTTCCTCCTGCATCCGCACCATATGGCCGATGAGTAGTTTGTTGGCCTCCCTGGACTGCGCATCACCCTGGTCCATCTTGCGCAGTTTGCGGCTGACACCGCGCATACCGCGGATACCGATAATGGGCAGCGGCGTGTGCAGCATCATGCCGGTGTTAGAGCGAACAGCGTGGCGAATGGCCTTGCGCCAATCGAGTTGCGAGGGTATCTGTCGCGGATAGTAGATCAATCCCTTTGGCGCCAGAGCCCCCTTGACAAAGCGTGCCTGCTGCAGCGATTGCCGGTCGCTGCGCACCGGATGCTCAAAGGTCGGGTCGCTGATCAGGTACTCACCCTCCTCGCGCCCATAGGCAACCAGGTTGTGGGCATTGAAGTGAAAGCGCATGTCCGGCGGAAAATAGGGCAACCAGTAGACCGAGGTTTGCAGGCCGACGGGCCTGCCCTCGGCGAGGTGCTTATCCAACGCCGCCATACCGGCCTCGCGATCCCGGTAGCGCTCGAAGTTCATGTCGATACCCAGGCGTCGGGTCAGGCCGCGGATGATATTGCCGGGCCGGCTGCGGTAGGCCAACAGCGGCAATCCGCCGAGTTTGATCATGGGGATATAGGCGTAGAGCAGGGCGCCGGAAATGCCGAAGGCCATGGGCTCACTGATATCCATGCCGTTGTGTCGCAACAGTGCCGAGATCGTGCCGCTTTCGCAGTGGGCCGTTTGTCGATGATCGAATACCGGCGCGTTCATTGTGCGGGCTCAGTCGGCATTTGGCCCAGCTCGGCCAGGGACAGGCCCAGGGCCTCGCAGTAGCGTCTTTTTTTGGACTCACTCAGGGCGCTGAAGATTGCGGGCAGGAGGTGGCGTCGGACCTGCCACTTGAAAAAGCCGGTGCTCTGGGCCAGAACCGTCACATCCATGCGTTTTCTATACATATGGTATTCCAGCGGCGAGCTCATGCCCTGCTCCACGCGCTGCCGTGCATCATTGCTGAGACTGGCAAATTGTTCAATCGCCTGGTCGAGTACCAGCGCTTCGGCTTCCCAGCCGTTGGAGGGAGTGACGCCGTAGTGACCGTCTTCGTCGACGGCATACATCGCCTTGCGCTGGCCCTGTAGCGAATCGGCCTGGTCCTGGGGTACCTCGTGTTTTTTCATCGCCGATTCAAGCCTGGCACACAGTCAATAACATAAAGGCGGTACCGAAACGGCCGCTCTCCGGGATATAGCAGAGGATGGTTTGACCCGGTCGCAGGCGGCCGGAGGCGAACAATTCCTCCAGCATGATATAGATAGAGGCGGAACCGGTGTTGCCGGTGGTTTCGAGGTTGGTAAACCAGCGCTCGTAGGGGATCTCGAAGTCTGCCGCCACCATGCCGTCGTAGACTTTCTGGCGAAAGAATCCCGATGAGTAGTGGGGTACGAAGTAGTCGATGTCCGCGGGGCGCAGGCCCTTGCTGCCACGAATTTCCACCAGCGGCCGCTCCACGGTGTAGTGGATGATATGTTCATTGAGTTGCTTGACGTCCTGCTTGATGGCGAACAGGGATTCACTCAACCACTGGCGGCTGTCGTGGTATTTCCAGCCCAGTAATCGGCCGTCTTCCAGTTTGCTGGCGCCGCTATACATGCAGGCGGGCATCTCATTGGCGTAGGATCGCTCGACGATCCAGTCGACCCGCAGGGACAGGCCGCCGGCGCGGGGGCTGGCTTCGAGTAATACGGCGCCGGCGCCGTCGGATAACATCCAGCGCAGGAAGTCTTTCTCGAAGGCGAGTTCCGGTTTTTTTTCCAGCGCATCCAGCTGGGCTTGCATTTCCCCCTGGAAAAGGGAGCCCCGGATAATTGCCGAGGCGACTTCCGAGCCGGTGGCCACCGCATGCTGGAATTCGCCGCTGGCGACGCCCATCCAGCCATATTTCAGGGCGCTGATGCCGGCCAGGCAAACCCCCGCCGTGGCGACGACCTCAATGGGTCGCGTTGCGAGCTCACCGTGCACCATCACCCCGTGATTCGGCATAAGCTGGTCCGGCTGGCTGGTGCCGCAACTCAGGCAGTCCATCTGCTCCAGGCTGAATTCATCATCGGCCAGTCGGCGCACGGCCTCGGCAGTCAACTGCGCGTTGTTATGGCTGGGTTCGCCGGTGTGCCGATCGATGGCGTAGTATCGAGTTTTTATGCCGTTGCTGCGCAAAATAGTGCGCCTGGCCCGGGACGGTTTGTCGCCGGCCTGGCCCAGGATCGACTCCATCGAGTCATTGTCGATGGGCTCGTTGGGTAAAAAGGCGGCGATGCGGGTAATGTAAACAGCGCTCATAATTCTCCTGATTGCGACCGGGCTTTGGGGAGCTGGGTGAATTTTACCCTATTCGGGGCTTTGTTTTGCGTTAAAGCGTTTTTTTCCGGTCGGTGTCGGTCGCATCGCCTTGATTACGCGGCGCCCGGGAAGGCCTGCGCCACAGCTGGTACAATGCGCTGCGTTTTAATGCAGTGTGGACGACACTACACTGCCCCTGTTTATTCGCTGGCCAGGAGAACCCATGCTCGCTTCCAGACCGGCTCAATCCAGCCTCGCCACAAAGACCGCCACGCTGGTGTTTTTGTTGCTGGTGGTGCTGGGGGTGGGTAGAACGCTACAGCAACAGGACCTGTGGTTTACCGACGAGGCACGGGTTGCCGGTATGGTGGTGCAAATGGCCGACCGCCATCTGTACAGCGTTCCCTACCTGGGCTCGCAGCCCTTTGTCGAGAAACCGCCCTTGTACCATATTTCCGCTGCGCTGGCTTACGACCTGGGCGGCAAGCCGGCCGACCCCGTGGTGCCGCTGCGCCTGGCCTCGCTTTTCTGGGGCCTGCTGACGGTGGTGGCGTGTTACTTACTGACAGAAACCCTACTGCGGCGAGAGGGCTTGTCGGAGCGTTCGCCGACGCTCGCTCGGGCTGCGAGTTGGGCCTCGGTCGCGATCTTGCTGACATCGCCGGGTTTCGTAAAAAATATGGTGTTTGTCCGGGTCGATATCGCGCTGGCCTTTTGCTTTATGGCGGCATTGCTGTGTCTTTGTCGTTGGGTGTTTAGCCAGCGCCCTGTCTATCTCTATGCCGGCGCACTGTTTACCTCGCTGGCGTTTCTATCCAAGGGCATCATCGGCCCGG
This sequence comes from Gammaproteobacteria bacterium, assembly GCA_030618705.1. GTDB lineage: Bacteria > Pseudomonadota > Gammaproteobacteria > Pseudomonadales > JAHEGP01 > JAHEGP01. The sequence continues at coordinate 3,567 of JAUXCW010000294.1, forward strand.
CCCTGATCGCCGTCAGTGTGCTCGCCCTGGTGCCCGATGTACTGGCATTGGGCAGGACCCATTGGCGCGAACACGGCCGGCATTACATGCTTGCCACGCTGGTGTTCGTGGTGCCCGTGGCCACCTGGCTGGGGATGTTGTATCGCCACGGCGGCTGGGACTTGTTTTCCTTCTGGTTGTTCGACAACCAGCTGGGTCGCTTCCAGGGTGGTAGCGATTTGTGGCACGAAGAGCCCGGAAACTATACCTATTACTTCCGCAGTGTTTATCAATACCTTGCCGTCTGGGTGGTGCCTTTCCTCGGCTGGATGGCCTGGTGCGTCTGGACCCTGCTTCGCCGGCGGCCGCTGCCGGTGAGCGATCGCTACTTGCTGCTGTTTTTCCTCCTGCCGATGCTGTTGCTGTCGGTGGCCAGCACCAAGCGGCCGGTGTATATGGTGCCCTTGTTGCCACTGTGCGCCTCGGCCGTGGCGATTTTTATCTGTCGCTTCGAATCTGCGCGGCTGTTGTTGCTGGCGCGTTTTATCGGGCTGTTCTGCATCGCGCTGGTGGTGGTGCTGAGTGGATTGTCGCTGGTCGGGCCTTCCATCGAGGCCCTCGACCCCTATCTGCAACAGCTTTCCATGCCGGCCGGAGTGCTGTT
>JAUXCW010000004.1 GCA_030618705.1 Gammaproteobacteria bacterium
TCTGCGCCACATAGGCCCAGACACACAGCACATCGGTGAAACACGCTATCTCTACCGGCTTTTCCACACTTTTCTCCCCTGGATTAAAAGGGGACGCAACCCTTTTATTCGAAGGTCTACTCCCTTAAAGGGTTGCGTCCCCTTTTAATTTACTCTTAAAGGGTTGCGTCCCCTTTTATTCGGGTTTGTATCAATTCCAGCTTCTGTTTGCGGCTCAGGGCCTTGATGCTCATTTCCCGCCGGGTCGCCGTGCTGCGGTCCGCGGCCGGCTCCACATAGGCCAACCGACGGGGGGCACGACCGCGAAAAAAGCGGGCGCCCCTGGGGCCGGCGGAGTGCTCACGCCAGCGCCGTTCGACATCCGTGGTGATCCCGGTATAGAGACTACCGTCGGTCGCCTCGATGATGTAGATAAACCAATTTTGCAAACACTCCCCCGCTACAAGCTAAAACGTGTATAATATGCGCCCCAAAATCACTGCTACCGCCCGTCATCGCCCGGCCCTATTTCCGACCCTATTTCCGGCCCTATTGATACTCGTTATCAACCAATGCCGACATAGGAACACAAGTCCGGTCGACGCACCAGTCCGTAGCGCCCATGAGATAATCATCATGCCCACCGACAGCACCGGCCCCTTCGCCGAACTGGGAATCGCCGACCCCCTGACCAGAGCCCTGGCCAAACTCGGTTATGAAACCCCCTCGCCAATCCAGGCGCAGAGTATCCCGCTGCTGCTGCAGGGGCGGGACCTGATCGGCCAGGCGCAAACCGGCACCGGCAAGACGGCGGCCTTCGCCCTGCCCATTCTCAGCCGGATAAAAGCGGGATCAAAAGCGCCCCAGGCACTGGTGATCTGCCCGACCCGGGAACTGGCGATCCAGGTCGCCGAGGCGTTCCAGTCCTACGCCCGCAATATCAAGAACTTCCACGTACTACCGGTCTACGGCGGCCAGGAAATGGGCACCCAGCTGCGCCAGCTCAAGCGCGGCGTGGATGTGGTGGTCGGCACACCGGGCCGCTTGCTGGACCACCTCAAGCGCCGCACCCTGGACCTGTCCACCGTGCAGACCGTGGTACTGGATGAAGCCGACGAAATGCTGCGCATGGGTTTTATCGACGACGTCGAGAGCATTCTCTCCCACACCAACGGAAAGCAACAGACCGTATTGTTTTCCGCCACCCTGCCCGCACCGATTCGCCGCGTGGCGGAGCGGTTTTTGAGTGACCCCGTCCACGTCCAGATCGAGGCCAAGACCGTCACCGTCGACACCACGGACCAGAGCTACTGGATGCTGAACAACAACCAGAAGCTCGATGCCCTCACCCGACTGCTGGAGGTGGAGCCCTTCGACGGCGTCATCATCTTCACCCGCACCCGCAGCGCCACCATGGAACTGGCGGAGAAAATCAGCGCCCGTGGCTATGCCTGCGGCGCGATCAACGGCGACATGAGCCAGTCGGCGCGGGAGCTGACCATCCGCCGCCTGAAGAAGGGTAAAATCGATATCCTGGTAGCCACGGACGTCGCGGCCCGCGGCCTGGATGTCGACCGCATCACCCTGGTGGTCAACTACGATATCCCCCACGATACCGAATCCTACATCCACCGTATCGGACGCACCGGACGCGCCGGTCGCCAGGGCCGTGCGGTATTGTTTGTCACCCACCGCGAGCAGCGCCTGTTGCGCGCCATCGAGAAGGCAACGCGGCGAAAACTGCCGCCCATCCAGCTGCCCAGCGACGAGGAGGTGCTGGCCCAGCGCCGGGAGCGATTCAAGACCTCCATCACCGAGTCCCTGACCGCCCGACCGGCACCCATTTTTGCCCAGCTGGTCAAAGAGATTTGCGACGAGACCGGCGAGACGCCCAGCGCCGTCGCCGCCGCCATGGCGGAATTGTTGCAAAAAGACAAGCCGCTGGATGTAAAGCCAACCTCCGCCAAACCACCGCCTCGCAAGCCGGCGAGGGAATCACAGGAAAGGGAGCGCAAGCCGGCGCGGGAATCACAGGAAAGGGAGCGCAAGCCGAAGCGCCAGCGCAACGACGAAAGTGCCGAAAATGTCGAGAATGTCGATATGCAGACCTATCGCCTGGAAGTGGGTCGCCAGCACGAGGTGACCCCGGGCAATATCGTCGGCGCGATCGCCAATGAAATCGATATCGACAGCCAGTATATCGGCCATATCAGCATCTCGGACGAGTACTGCACCGTGGAATTGCCGGCCGGCATGCCGCCGGAAATTTTCCAGCACCTGAAGAAAGTACGGGTCAAAGGTCGCCCGCTGAACCTGAGCCTGGTGAAAAAGCCCGGCGCCAAAACCGACAGGACCGACAAACCGCGAGGCAAAAAGAGCGGTAGCGGCGAGCGAAAAAAGCCGAGCAAGCACAGCAAGTCCTGAGTATGCATATCTGGGTGGATGCCGATGCCTGCCCGCGGTCGATCAAGGAGATTCTCTACCGCGCCGCGGGACGGGTGAAACTGCCGCTGACCCTGGTCGCCAACCACAGCCTGCAGGTGCCTCCATCACCGCTTATCAGCGCGGTGCAGGTCAGTAGCGGCTTCGATGTGGCGGACAACTATATCGTGCAGCACTGCGCGCCCGGCGACCTGGTGATCACCCAGGATATTCCGCTGGCCGCCGAGGTGATCGACGCGGGCGCCATCGCGATCAATCCACGGGGCGCCACCTATAGCCGGGAGAATATTCGCCAAAGGCTGGCGATGCGGGATTTTATGGAGGAGATGCGCAGCACCGGGCAGGCGAGCGGTGGCCCGCCGCCGCTGGACAACACCGACAAAACGGCCTTCGCCAACGCACTGGACCGGATACTGGCGCAAAGAACTAGTCGCTAGCCTCCGATTGCCGCATCGCCTCGAGCTGTTCATGCAGTTCCAGCCACCCGCTTTCACTCTGCTCCAAGCCGGTTTGCAGGGCGCCGCGCTGCTGTAGCAGAACCTGCAACTCCTCCTTTCGCTCCTCCAGGTAAATATCGCCGTCGGCGAGTCGCTGCTCGACAGCCGCGAGTTCGGTGGCCAGGCGCTCCATCTGTCGCTCCAGCTCCAGCACTTTTTTCTGCAAGGGTGCGCGCTTTTGCCGCTGCAGTGCGGCACGCTGCCTGAGCCCCTTCTTGTCCTGTTTGTCCACAACCCCCGCCTCTTCTGCCGGGGGTTCATCGCGGGATTCGGCTTTCAGCCAGTCCTGGTAGTCGGCGAGGGTGCCGGCAAACGGCGCCACCCGCCCACGGGCCACCAGGTAGAACTCATCCACGGTATTGCGCAGCAGGTGGCGATCGTGGGAGATAACCACCAGCGCACCCCCGTAAGCCTGCAGCGCCACTTCCAGTGCGTGGCGCATCTCCAGGTCGAGGTGGTTGGTCGGTTCGTCCAGCAACAACAGGTTGGGTTTTTGCCAGACGATCAGGGCCAGCGCCAGGCGGGCCTTTTCGCCACCGGAAAACGGCGTGATCGGGGCGAGGGCCTTGTCGCCGTGAAAATTGAAGCCACCGAGAAAATTGCGAATCTCCTGCTCGGTGGCGCTGGGGGAAAGACGCTGTATATGCAGGGCCGCGCTGGCCTCGAGGTCCAGGGCCTCCAGTTGGTGCTGGGCGAAATAACCGATGGCCAGGTGCTCGCCGCAGACCCTGTCCCCACGCAGCAGGGGTAAATCGCCGACCAGGCTTTTCACCAGGGTCGACTTACCCGCGCCGTTGGGACCCAATAAGCCGATGCGGGATCCCGGCTGGAGGCTCATTTCGACCCCGCCCAGCACCGACTCGTCACCGTAGCCCAGTGAGGCTCGACTCAGGTTGATCAGGGGCGTGGAGTTCTTTTCCGCCTGCCAGAAAACGAACTTGAACGGCGAGTCGATATGGGCCGGGGCGATCAACTCCATACGCTCCAGCTCTTTCAAGCGACTTTGCGCTTGCTTCGCCTTGGTGGCCTTGGCGCGAAAACGGCTGACAAACTGGTGGATCTCGGCCACTCGCCGCTGTTGCTTCTCGTAGTTGGCCTGCTGCTGGGCCAGGCGCTGGGCCTTTTGTGTTTCATAGGCGCTGTAGTTGCCGCGATAGCTGATCAATTGCTGCTGTTCGAGACTGAGGATCTCGTCGGCAATGGTATCGAGGAAATCACGGTCATGGGAAATCAGCAATAGCGTACCACTGTAGCGCTTCAACCATTGCTCCAGCCAGAGCGTGGCGTCGAGATCCAGGTGGTTGGTCGGCTCATCCAGCAGTAACAGCTCCGAGGGACACATCAGTGCACGGGCCAGGCTCAGGCGAATTCGCCAGCCGCCGGAAAAACTGTTGACGGGATTGTCCGTCTGCCCGCTACTGAAACCCAGGCCGTGCAGCAGTTGCTCTGCACGGTTATTGGCCTGGTAACCGTCCAGGGCTTCCAGCTCCGCATACAGCCGCGCCAGTTGATCGTGTTGGTCACTGTCCGCCAGTTTCTCGATACCCGCCTCGACCTGGCGCAGGCGCACATCGCCATCGACCACATATTGCAATGCCGTGCGCTCGCTGGCCGCCACCTCCTGTGCCATGTGCGCCATGCGCCAGCCGGCGGGAATAAACAGCTCGCCACCATCGAGGGGCAACTGTCCCAGCAGCAGCGCAAACAAACTGGATTTGCCGCTGCCGTTGGCGCCGATGACGCCGATGCGCCGACCAGGGTGGATCCTGAAATTGGCGCCATCCAGCAGGAGCAGGCTACCGCGCTGGAGAACGACGTCTTGTAGGGTAATCATGGCCGCGCATTATAAGGCTTTGCAGAGGTCTTGCGAGCTTGAAAAGCGACCCGCGGCATCAGGCTGTTGCCGGATCGGTTTCCTGCACCAATACCCAGGGCCGGATCACCACCGACCAGACCAGCGCATCGGCCTCCAGCCACTGCCGCGCCTGGTCGTCCGAGACCTTTGCCAACTGGCCCTCGGCCATCCAGCGGGCGATACAGGCCGCATTGTCCAGTGACATCTGCACCGCCACCTCCAGCAAACCCAACTCCGGGTCCACCGCAATCGTGGCGCCGCCGGCGAAAAAACGTTGCAGCTCTCGCCAGGGTATTTTTGCGGTTTCGCGGTTGAGCCTGGCTCGCGTCTGTTCTTCGGTATCGTCGTTGGCGGTCATCGGTCCTGCCATTGTTTAACCCGGTCGCGGTTCGACCAGATCAATAAGTTGCGGAATAAACCAGTGTAAGAGAGTCCCACGCCGGGAAACAAGGGGCGAATACAGTATAGTGAACCCTGCATCGATCGAAGGTGCGCCATTGGCAACCATGGGCCATTCTATGCCGAGTACGCAGCGACAGGATCTCTCCATTGCCATCACCGGCTCCGGCGGAGCCGGGGTGGTTTCCGCCGGTACGCTGTTACTCGATATGGCGGCGGAATTGGGCCACTACGGCTTGATGCGCAAGGCCTATGGCCCGCAAATACGAGGCGGCGAGTCCGCCGCCCTGTTGCGTCTCAGCACCCGCCCCGTCCACTGTATGGACGACGGCTTCGACCTGCTGCTGGCGTTGGACTGGCAGAATACCGATCGCTTCGCCGCGGAAATCCCCCTGAGCGCCGACAGCCTGATTATCGCCGACCCCGCCGCAGGCGAAATTCCGGCCGCCATCAGCCAGAGCGGCGCACAGATAGAACCGCTACCCTTGAAAGCGCTGGCCGGGGAAACCGAGGGTGGCCGCGCCAATATGGTGGCATTGGGCCTGCTCGCGCGCTGGCTGGGTTTCGACCACAGCGCGGCCCAGGCCCTGATCGGAGCCGCCTATGCCGGCAAGGGCGAGACCATCGTCAGTAACTCACTGGCCAGCTTCGAGCGCGGCTTCGACACCGTACTCAAGCATCCCCCGGCCCAGGTCTTGAGTACCGGCGGCAGTGCCGCACCGCGCTGGCAGTTGAGCGGCAACGAGGGCTGTGGCCTGGGCGCCCTGCGTGGCGGCGTCCGCTTTGCCGCCGCCTACCCTATTACCCCGGCCAGCGAGATGCTGGAGTGGTTGGCGCCGCGCCTGGAACAACTGGGCGGCAGCCTGCTGCAAGCGGAAGACGAACTGGCCTCGATCAATATGGTGATCGGTGCCTCCTATGGCGGGGTGCCGGCCATGACCGCCACCTCCGGCCCGGGACTGGCGCTGATGCTCGAGGGCTTCGGCCTGGCGATAGCCTCCGAAACCCCGGTGGTGGTGGTCAATGTCATGCGTGGCGGCCCCTCTACCGGCATACCCACCAAGTCCGAGCAGACCGACCTCAATATCGCCCTCTACGGCATGCACGGCGATGCCCCTCACCTGGTACTGGCGGCACTGGATACCGCCGACTGCGTGTTCTGCACCGAGTGGGCGGTACGCCTGAGCGAGGCATTACAGGCCGCTGCCATTGTGCTTTCGGACCAGGGCCTGGCACAGTCCCGCGCCCTGATCGATCAACCGGAAAGGCGGGCATTGCAGATTCCGCCGCGGAGTCTGGCCACCGACGACGGACCCTACTTGCGCTACGCCCTCACCGAAGACGGCGTATCGCCCATGGCTATCCCCGGGCTGGAGAACGGCATGTATACCGCCGACGGGCTGGAGCATGCACAGAGCGGAAAACCCTCCAGCGCGGCGGCGGATCACAGCGCCCAGCTCGACAAGCGGCAGCGCAAGCTGGAAAATCACGATTACGGCGCCGATTGGGCCGAGACCAGCGGCGGGGGAGATACCGCCATCATCACCTGGGGCTCGAGCACCGGCGCGGCGCGGGAGGCCCGGCAGCGCCTCGCAGAGGCCGGCCACGAGGTGCGCCTGATCTCCATGCGCCTGCTGCTCCCGGCCAGTGTCGAAGCCATGAACAAGGCACTCGAGGGCGTCGGACGCATCGTGGTTGTCGAGCAAAGTCATTCACAGCAGTTTTACCACTACTTGCGCGCCTACTACGACCTCGACGTCGCCATCGAGGTGCTGGCAAGACCCGGCCCCCTGCCGATAACACCGGGTGAAATCGTCAATCGCATTCTGCAGCAGGGTTAACGCCATGGAGCACACAGTGAAGGTCGCAAACCCTATCAAGCCGAAGCAGTATAAATCCGCTATCAAACCGGTGTGGTGCCCCGGCTGCGGCCACTACGCCGTGCTCAATGCCATCACCAAGGCCCTGGCGCAACTGGCACTGGCCAACGAGCAGGTCGCCCTGCTGTCCGGTATCGGCTGCTCGTCCCGTGTTCCCGCCTATACCAGCGTTTACGGCTTTCACGGCATCCACGGTCGGGCGCTGGCACTGGCCTCCGGGCTCAAGGCGGCCCGGCCCGAACTCACGGTACTGGTTGCCGGGGGCGACGGCGACGGGCTCTCCATCGGCGGCAACCATTTTATCCACGCCTGCCGCCGCAATATGGACATGACCTATATCATCATGGACAACGAGGTCTACGGCATGACCAAGGGCCAGGCCTCGCCCACCACCGCACCGGACTGGACCAAAAGCAAGCTGACACCCCACGGCACCGGGCTCCGGCCGTTTCAGCCGGCCGCGCTGGCGCTGGCCGCGGGTGCTTCGTTTATCGCCCGCGGCTTTAGCGGCGACCCCAACGGCCTTGCCAGAATGCTGGTGGCGGCGATTGAACACAAGGGCTTCTCCGTGGTGCAGGCACTGAGCCCCTGCCCGACCTTCCGCCCCGAACATATGGACTGGAAACACCAGATCCGCGCCTTTGAGCACGACAGCACAGGGGACGCCATTCTCGCCGCGCAGCGCATCCAGGCCGACGACGGCCAGAGCACCGGTATAATCTACCAGCGCGAGCTGCCGGTATGGCAACCCATAACCCGGAACAGCGGCAGTATCGACCAATTCGAACAGGAGTTTTGTGTATGAACCTGCAGAACCCGATAGAGGATATGGAGACCTTCCTCGCCTATGCCATCACCCTGGAGGAGGAGGCCGCCGACCGTTACGACGAGTTGGCCGACACCCTGGAGACCCACAACAACCCCGATGTGGCGAAGGCCTTTCGGACCCTGGCGAGCTTTGGCCGCAAGCACTGCGATGAAATTATCGCCCTGGCCGCCGACCGCAGCCTACCCAATATCGCACCCTGGGATTTTGGCTGGGAGGACCTGGAGGCTCCCGAAACCGCCGGCCTGGACGCGGTACACTACCTGATGAACACGGCCCATGCGCTGGATATCGCCATGAGCAACGAAATGCGCGCCCATGACTTTTACCAGCGCATCAGCCAGCAGACCTCCAACCCGGAGGTCAGGGCGCTGGCGGCTGAATGCGCCCTGGAGGAAAAGGAACACCTGGAGCAGTTAAAAACCTGGGCCGAGCGCTGCCCCGACTCTGCCGAGGACTGGCGTTTCGACCCGGACCCGGCCCATATGCCCGAATAAGCACCGACACGACATTCAAGCCACACATTCGCCGGCCAGGGTATAGACATCGGCACCCTCCACACGCCGCCGCTCCACGCGCCGCTCCCGCTCGACCAGGTAGAGGATAGCCATCAACAACCAGGCCTGGTGAGCACTGTTGAGTTGCAGGCTCTTGCAGGCGAGCAGCTCGCTGACCTCTTCACCCAGCTCGCTCTCAAGCAGGTTGAGCGGACCGCCAACTTTGGTCCTGATTTTGCTACCACCAAGCCCGACTTTTCCCAATTCGCTATAGCGCATAATCACTATCCCCCTGTCATCGTCATATGTTTTTGTTCAGCAGCTGTTTGCCTGCAACCAATAATAGTCCTATCATAGGACATGTATAGTGTTGCTACATATACATGTCGCTTTTTCAAGCGCATATGTCAAACACCGCGGGAGTAGCGAAATGAACGCAGACTGGACCCAGCGCTGGGATTTACTGCAGCGTTATCGCCTGATAGAAATCATTGCCCTGTGGGAGGGCCGGCTCACCACGCGACACCTGTGCCATGCCTTCGGTATCGGCCGCCAGCAGGCCTCCCGGGATATCAATGAGTACAACCGGCAGATCGCCCCCGGCAACCTGGAATACGACAAACAGCTGAAGGGCTACAAACCCGCGCCGACATTCAAGCCCGCGGTGACCGCAGGGCTCGCCGACGAATACCTGCACCTGCTCAACCGTCGTCGCGACCTGGAACTGCGCTTTGAAAGCCTGGGCCTGCAGGCTACCGACACCACGGTGCTTTATGCGCCTCCGCGCAAGCTGCGCCCCGAAATCCTGCGCCCTATCGTCACCGCCGCCCGGAAGCACAAACGGCTCGAGGTAGAGTACGTGTCCCTGAAGAACCCGGCCCAGGAAATTCGCGTCATCGCCCCCCATACCCTGGTCTACACCGGCCTGCGCTGGCATGTGCGCGCCTACTGCGAGAAGAACCGCGACTACCGCGACTTCGTGCTGAGCCGATTCCGTGGCGAACCGGACATGATGGACGAGTCCCCCAACCCGATCGAGCAGGACGAGGACTGGCAGAGCCGCGTAACGGTGCGCATCAAACCCGACCCGAGGCTCGACAGGGCGCAAAAGAAGATTATCGCCGAGGACTACGGCATGAACAGGGGCGTACTGGCTATTCGCACCCGTGGACCACTGGTGCAATACATGATGCAGCTGCTACAGATCGACACCAAAGTCCTGCAGGGCAAGCCCAGCGCCCAGCAGATTATCGTCGACAACCTGGAGGACATCCAGGACTGGCTGTTCTGATCCGGAGATACTCAAAGAAATTGATCAATATTTAATCCCTCCGTCCCGAATGGCACTGACTTAAGCCCAAACCCGATTAGGCAGGGCATTTACTACTGCAGTTGGGCAAGGAACCGCGGCTCCCAGCTCAGGACACGCCGTGAATACATCCATGTAGGCTCGGGCGCCGGGTCCAACCGGCGCACGGTCCTGCTCTGGAAGCCCCGGTCCCTCAGCAAATATCGCCTATGTAAACTCCATTTCCTTTAAACCATCGTTTTGTTCATGGGAGAAAGCTCAATCGATGCCCTGCCCGCCTATGGGCGCAACGCTTCCCCATTTTTTACAGGAGGGACATTGCCAGTGCAGTTGCTGCCCGGAAAAGCCGCAATCGTCACAGCGATACGCCGGCTTGTTCTCACCGAGTCTTTCAATCAATGTGTGTAAACTCGAAAGAGGATCATCCACATTTTCCCCTGTGGAGTCGAGATTGAGCTCGATCAAACGGCTCATGCCCCGCAGCGTCGGCTGCCGCGCCATCTCGGTCGCCAGCAGACTGGAGGCTTCTCCCTCTGCCCCCTGAAGACACAGATCCTCGGCAATTCGCAGGGCCACAGCCGTGGATTCATGCTGCTCGAGAAAACCACGCAAATATCGATGCAGCCCCGGCACGTCGCCCTCCGCTTCATAACAACGGCCCAGCAGAGGGAGGACGACCACCATAAAACGCGGGTTCTGGCCGACCAGGCGTTCCAGGACTTTTATCCCTTGCCTGGCTTTACCCAGCCCCAACAGATGCTCCGCCTCCAGCATCCCGGCCCGGATACATTGACGATCAAAGGCGGAGGCACGTTCGAGTTGCCGCACAGTTTCGCGGTGATCGCCGGAATCCAGCGCGGCCTGGGCCAACTCACAGGAGTAATAAGCGAGTCGTCGCGCCATCGCGTTCTGCTCGTAACTTCGCTGGACGATACGCCGTTTCGGCAGCAACTGCCTGCCGGTATCGATGGCCTGCTGCCATTCCTTTTCCTCATCGTAGATATCGGTGAGTAACACCAGCGACTTTTGCCGCAATTCGGCAGCATTCACCACCAACTCCTGCAGCAAGCGCTCGGCACGATCCAGCAAGCCCGCTTTCTGGTAATCACGGGCCAACTCAAAATGCGCACTGTGCTGCTGCTCGGCAGAAAGGCTGGAACGCCCGAGAAGATTCTGGTGTATGCGAATAGCCCGGTCGACCTCGCCTTTTCGCCGCATCAGCTTGCCGAGGGCAATATGGGTCTCCAGGGTTACGCCGTTGACCTCTAGGCTGCTGACAAAGGTTTCAATGCCCTGGTCCGTGCGCTGGCCAATCAGATAATTCAGTCCCCGGTAATAGGATGCTGGAAAGGTATCCTTTTTCTCTACCGCCGACGATCTACGGGAAAAGCGCCCCAGGCCCCAACCAATGCCGATGGCCGCGACAACGAGTATAAATACTCCCGGATCCGGCACTACTACCTATTCCCTCAGGTCTCGGCCTGATATTTGCTGATTTCCTGCTCGAAGCGTTTAATCTTGCGTGCGGTTCGGACCTGGGTTGTCTTCAAGCGCAATAAGACACCCATACCCGCCAGCAAACCAAACAGGCCACCGAGCACAAACGCACCGATTATCCAGCTTGCGGCACTTGCCGTAAGTTGGAAGGCCAGGAAATCCACCTTCACCGAGGCCGGGTTCGACAGGGCAAACAGTACCGTGCCAGCAACAATAGCAAGTAGCAAAACAACTGTAAGCAGGCGTTTAACAAGTTTCATGGTATCCCCAAATTCGCGTTGTACAAGCATCGCCAGGGCCGCGACAATAAACAAGACCCGAAGCGATACGCCGGGCATGAAAAAAGCGGCATGACCTTGCGACCATACCGCTTTAAATAACGATGTTCAATGCTCAAAAGATCAACTGAGACGATTACCCCTCTGGGCGCTTTCATTTACCCGCTCACGCATTTCTTTACCGGGTTTGAAGTGAGGCACGTACTTGCCCTCGAGTTGCACGGTTTCTCCGGTTTTCGGGTTTCTGCCCTTACGCGGTGCGCGGTAGTGAAGTGAAAAACTACCGAAGCCGCGAATTTCTACGCGTTCCCCGGAGGCCAGCGCATGGGACATATAATCGAGGATTCTCTTTACCGCCGATTCTACATCCTTGACCGGCAACTGGGTTTGCTTGGCAGCAATTCGCTCGATCAGTTCTGATTTCGTCATAGTCAATCCCTTACCTTGCAGGCCAGCGAGCTCGCGGACAGGCGACGCTAAAACAAGCCGCCCTTTCGCAAAACCCGCTCACTCACAACGCTATTGGCTTTCCTGCTCCTTGTTTTCCATCTCTGCTTTGATCAGGTCTCCAAGGGTGGTCGGCGCCAGCTTATCTTCCCGGTTTCGCAATGATTGCACAGCCTCTTTCTCATCGGCCATGTCCTTCGCCTTGATAGAAAGATTCATTGAGCGATTCTTGCGGTCAATATTGATAATTTTGACCTCTACTTCCTCGCCTGCCTTCAATACATTGCGTGCGTCTTCCACTTTATCGCGACTGATTTCAGATGCGCGGAGCACACCCTCCACCTCTTCGCTTAAGGTAATAATAGCAGCTTTTGCGTCAACTTCCTTGACCGTACCCTTGACAATACTACCCTTGTCATTCTGCAGAACGTAGTCTGAGAAGGGATCGCTATCCAGCTGCTTGACACCCAGCGAGATGCGCTCTCGCTCCGGGTCGATTGCAAGGATAACCGTTTCGATCTCGTCGCCCTTCTTGTAATTGCGGACCGCCTCTTCGCCGGTTTCCTGCCAGGAGATATCCGACAGGTGAACCAGGCCGTCGATATTGCCGTCCAGGCCGATAAAGATGCCGAAATCGGTGATCGACTTGATCACACCATTGACCTTGTCGCCCTTGGAGTTGGTCTTGCCGAATGTATCCCAGGGGTTGTCCATACACTGCTTGATACCCAGCGATATGCGGCGGCGCTCTTCGTCGATATCGAGCACCATCACTTCCACTTCTTCGCCGACCTGGATTACCTTGGACGGATGGATGTTCTTGTTGGTCCAATCCATTTCGGAGACGTGTACCAGGCCTTCGACCCCTTCCTCGATCTCGGCAAAACAGCCGTAGTCGGTGAGGTTGGTGACAACGGCCTTGAGGCGACTGCCCTCGGGATAACGATTCTTGATTTCAACCCAGGGGTCTTCACCGAGTTGCTTGAGGCCGAGTGAAACCCGGTTGCGCTCCCGGTCGAACTTGAGTACGCGGACCTCGATCTCATCGCCGACATTGACGATTTCGCTCGGGTGCTTGATCCGCTTCCAGGCCATATCGGTGATATGCAGCAGGCCGTCGACACCGCCCAGGTCTACGAATGCACCGTAGTCGGTCAGGTTCTTGACGATACCCTTGACCACCGAGCCCTCTGCCAGGTTGGCGAGCAATTCTTCACGCTCTGCACTATTGGCCTCTTCGAGTACGGCACGACGACTAACGACGACGTTATTGCGCTTACGGTCGAGCTTGATAACCTTGAATTCAAGCTCTTTGCCCTCGAGGTGGGCGGTTTCCCTTACCGGCCGCACATCGACCAGCGAGCCGGGCAGGAAGGCGCGTATGGTATTGACATCGACCGTGAATCCACCTTTGACCTTGCCACTGATCTGGCCTTTGACGACATCTTCAGCCTCGTAGGCTTTTTCCAACTCGATCCAGGACTCGGCGCGTTTCGCCTTTTCGCGGGACAGCCGGGTTTCGCCGAAACCGTCTTCCACAGCCTCGAGCGCGACCTGGACCTCGTCGCCAATACTGATCGAGTACTCGCCGCTGTCACTGATAAACTCAATCTTGGGTATAACGCCTTCCGATTTGAGACCCGCGTGTACGGTGACCCAATCGTCATCTATATCCACCACGATGCCGGTCACGATTGAACCGGGCTTCATATCGATGGTCTTCAGGCTCTCTTCAAATAACTCCGCAAAGCTTTCGCTCATAAGTCCTACTACCTTTAAGTTTGTACAAGAGCAATCGCTCTCGTGCCACACAACCAGCCTGTGTGGGTTAGGGGTAAATCGAAGCCATCCCGCCCTTGCTGGCACGATACGGGAAACTCCGCTGCTTGTTGCTAGTCAGTATCTTGTTGCTAGTCAGGGTAATGGATTAAAAAAACAACCAGAAAATCACAGCAAACCTCGCACCCTCGCTTCCTCAAGGATGCGTTGCTGTACTTCATCAATGGTCATTTCAGTACTATCCAGTACCAGGGCGTCCTCCGCCGGCTTCAGCGGCGACACCGCTCGCTGGCTGTCCCGCTCGTCACGAGCCAGGATGTCAGCCAAAAGCGGCGCGAGACTAACACTTTCTCCCTTATCTTTCAACTGCTTATAGCGCCTTGCCGCCCTTTCCTCGGCGCTCGCGGTAAGGAAGATCTTGAGCCCGGCAGCCGGGAACACCGCGGTCCCCATATCCCGCCCGTCTGCAACCAGCCCGGGAGCCCCGGCAAAGGCGCGCTGCCTGTCCAGCAGGGCTTCGCGCACCTCGGGCACCACCGCCACCCGGGAGGCTAAAACCCCGATGGCCTCGTCCCGAATCGCCCGGCTCACATTCTCCCCGGACAGAACGACCACCGCTTCCAGTTCCTTCGACGGCTCGAAAACAACGTCGAGATTGGACGCCAGCCTGGCCAGTTCAGCCGTTTGCGTCACATCGACGCCCGCGCGTGAGGCCGCCAGAGCGACCAGGCGATAGAGCGCGCCACTATCGAGAAAGTGCCAGCCGGCCGTGCGCGCCACCAACTGGCTTATCGTCCCCTTGCCCGAACCACTGGGCCCGTCAATGGCAATCACCGCCACTCGCTCATCCCTCATTATTTCACTCCTGTTCCAGCGACACCCGAAGACCGCAATCCCCGGCAATTTGCAGAAAACCCGGGAAGGAGGTGGCCACGTTGGCGCAGTCCTCGATCACGATATCCTCACTCGCCCGCAGGCCGGCCACGCTGAATGCCATGGCGATACGATGGTCGCCATGGCTGACCACCCTGCCCCCGGCAAGAGTGCCGCCGTGTATTTCGATACCATCGGGGCGGCTCACCGCCTCGATACCCAGCGCCGATAAACCATCGGCCATCACCTGTATCCGGTCGCTCTCCTTGACGCGCAACTCCTCGGCCCCGGACAATACTGTGCGTCCCCGGGCACAGGCGGCGGCGACAAACAAAACGGGAAATTCGTCGATGGCCAGCGGCACCAAATGTTGTGGAATATCAATGCCACTCAGGGGGGCGTGGCGCACCCGAATATCCGCCACCGGCTCGCCACCGACCTCCCGCGGATTGTCCAGGGAGATATTGGCACCCATCAGGCGCAGGATATCGATGACACCGGTGCGCGTAGGGTTGATACCGACGTGGGGAAGGGTGATATCAGAACCCGGGGCAATACTGGCCGCCACCATAAAAAAGGCGGCCGATGAAATATCCGCCGGGACATCGATGTCGCAGGCCACCAGCTTGCCGCCACCTTCGAGTTCGACCGTCGCCCCCCGCCGGGTCACCGTATAGCCGAAGCCGGCCAGCATGCGCTCGGTATGATCCCGTGTCGGCGCCGGTTCGGTAACCGTGGTGACTCCGCGGGCGTACAAACCCGCAAGCAGCACACAGGACTTCACCTGGGCGCTGGCCATCGGCATGTCATAGCGAATGCCTTTTAACACCTGACCACCGGCTATTGCCAGCGGCGGCAAACCACCGGGGCGTGCCTCGATCCGCGCGCCCATCTGCCGCAGCGGACCGGCCACTCGCTCCATGGGTCGTCGCGACAGGGACTCGTCCCCGGTCAATTGCGTATCAAAGGCCTGCCCTGCCAGCAGGCCCGCCAACAGGCGCATGGAGGTACCGGAATTACCCAGGTAAATGGATTCCCGGGGCGCCCGCAAACCGTGCATACCGACACCGCTCACAATGACCTGGCCGTTCTCGGGCCCGCTGATTTCTACCCCCATTGCACGAAAGGCATTCAAGGTCGCCAGAGCATCCTCGCCTTCGAGGAAGCCGCGGATATGACTCGTCCCCTCCGCCAGTGAGCCCAGCATGATGGAGCGGTGGGAGATGGACTTATCGCCCGGAACGGCGCAGTTGCCGCTGAGTCGCCCACCGGGTATAACTCGAAAGGTCACCATTGGCCCCTAATCCTGTTCTTTGGCATCGTCGGATCGATCCTTCAGCATTTCGCCAAAACGGTCTCGCGCCGCCTTGGCGCTACTGTACAAATCCAGAATCTGCTCGCTGTCGCGGGCCTCGATAGCCGCGCGCAAGCCTACCAGGCGCTCGCTGAATTCGTCTATCAGCCGCACCAGAGCGCTACCGTTAGCGAGACTGATGTCGTGCCACATCTTCGGATCACTGGAGGCGATACGGGTAAAGTCGCGGAAACCGCCGGCGGCAAAACGAAATATATCCTGCTTGGCATCCTGCTCCGCCAGTAAATTAACCAGGCTATAGGCCAGCACATGGGGCAAGTGACTGGTTGCAGCAAGCACCCTGTCGTGTCGCTCAACATCCATTTGCTCGACGTCCGCGCCCACTGCACGCCACATGTCGGCGACAACCGAAACCGCCGCCGGGTCGGTCGCTTCCGTCGGCGTAATTATCACCCGGTGTCCTTCGAACAGGTCGGCTCGCGCCGCTTCTACGCCGCTCTCCTCGGAACCGGCTATCGGGTGGGCCAGCACCAGATTGGCGGGCTCGGTACCCCATACTTGCCGCGCCCGGCGCAACAGGTTGCCTTTCACGCTGGCCACATCAGTAAGGACCATATCCGGTGTCAGCAGCCCCTGCAACTGGCCGAGAACGTCCTCGGCAATCATCGTCGGGGTGGCGATGACGACCATATCCGCCGCCGATACCGCATCGGCGAGATCCAGCGTGTAGCCGTCGAGAAAGCCGAGCTCCATGCCTCGCTTCAAGGATGATTCTCGACGTCCCCAGGCGACGACCTCCTCAACCTCGCCACGCTGACGCAGACCCGCGGCAAGCGATCCCCCCATCAACCCCAGACCGAGAATGACCAGCTTGTGAAAACTATAAGGCTTTGACATATAACGACCCGATGGGTATTCAAGCCTGCGTTCCGACTATGACAAGACTTAAATAACGGCTTTGGGATAGGATCCCAGTACTTTCAGCAATACCGACTGCTCTTCCAGGGCCTTGATGATGCGTTGGATATGTGGATCCTGCAGGTGCCCCTCGAACTCCATAAAAAACACATACGCCCAGGTCTCGGTCCGCGATGGCCGGGTATCGATCCGCGTAAGACCGACTCCTTCCTTCTCGAACGGCTCTAACAAATGAAATAGCGCGCCCGGCTGGTTGCGCGTGGAAACGATAAGCGAGGTCTTGTCCCTGCCGCTGGGAGGCACATCCTCGCGCCCCACGATCAGAAAGCGGGTGGTGTTATCGGCGTAGTCTTCTATATTGGTCGCCAATCGTTTTAAACCGTAAAGCTCCGCGGCCATATCCCCGGCCACCGCCGCCAGCGAGGGGTCCCCGGCCGCCATTCGCGCCGCCTCACCGTTACTGCTGACGGCAACGCGGTCGACGCCGGGCCAGTTTCGGTCCAGCCAATGGCGACATTGGGCCAGCGCCTGCTGATGGGCACAAATACTGCGAATACCCTCGACCCCCGCCTCCGGCGCGGCCAGCAGGTGCAGCTGGATACGCAGCTCCACTTCACCGCATATCTTGAGGGGAGCGGCGATAAAGTGATCGAGGGTGTGACTGACCATACCCTCGGTGGAATTCTCCACCGGCACCACGCCGTAGCTGCACTCGCCGGATTCGACCTGGTTAAACACGTTGGCGATTGTCTGCTGGGGCCGGTTGATAACGGCGTGACCAAAATGCTTGAGCGCGGCCCCCTGGGTAAAGGTACCCTCCGGTCCGAGATAGGCCACCTGCAGCGGCTGCTCCAGCGCCAGGCAGGCGGACATGATTTCGCGAAAAATATGCGCCATGGACTGTTCGTCCAGGGGGCCGGTATTGCGCTCCATCACCTTTCGCAAGACCTGGGCTTCCCGCTCGGGCCGGTAAAAAACCACGGCACCAGTATCGCCACTGGCAGGGCCTCCCGCCTGGACGGACTCGCTCTGCTTGACCCTGGAGACCTGCTCGGCACATCGTGCGCGATCATTAATCAAATGCTGAATCCGCTGATCCAGGCTGTCAATCTCCTCGCGGAGCGTATCCAGGTCGGTCGATTCACCCATGGCTCAGCCGTGCCGCTGTTCGAAATCGGCCATAAATTCGACCAGGCGATCCACCGCTTGCTCCGGCACGGCATTGTATATACTGGCGCGCATTCCACCCACCGAGCGATGCCCCTTCAGGTTGAGCAGGCCGGCCTCTTCCGCCTGCTGTAAAAAGGCCTTGTCGAGATCGCTGTCCGCGAGAGTAAAGGGAACGTTCATCAGGGAACGATCGCCCAGCTCGACCGGGTTACTATAAAAATCACTGGCATCGATCGCGCCGTATAACTTGCCTGCCTTGCGGCGGTTGACCTGCTCCATCGCGGCGAGCCCGCCGCCGCGCTTCAACCAGTCGAATACCAGCCCGGCCAGATACCAGGCATAGCTGGGCGGCGTGTTGTACATCGACCCTGCCTCCGCGGCAACCTTGTAATCGAGCATGGTGGGGGTGATACCCCGGGCACGACCGATCAGCTCCCTGCGAACGATGACGACGGTGAGTCCGGCGGGGCCGATATTCTTCTGCGCGCCGGCATAGATTAGCCCGAACTTATCGACCTCGAGTGAGCGCGATAACAGGGTCGAGGACATGTCGGCGACCAGCGGTGCATCCACTTGCGGAATCCAGGAAAATTCGACGCCACCGATGGTTTCATTGGGGGTGTAGTGAAAATACGAGGCGTTTACGCTGCACTTCCAGCTGGAAAACGGCGGAATGGCAGTGAAATTCCCCTCTTCACCGCTGGCGACCACGTTGACGTCACAGTAACGCCGGGCCTCCGCAATGGCCTTTTTCGACCACTGCCCGGTGTTGAGGTAATCGACCACCGCATCCTCGGTCGACAGGTTTAAGGGGGCCGCGGCAAACTGCAGGCTGGCGCCGCCCTGCAAAAATAACACGGCGTAGTCATCGCCGATGTCCAGCAGTTCGCGCAGATCCGCCTCCGCCTGCTCGGCGATGGCGACGAACTCGGCGCTGCGGTGACTCATTTCCATCACCGAAAGACCCCGGCCCTGCCAGTCGACCAATTCGCCCTGCGCTCGCTCCAGCACGGCCTCGGGCAGTGCCGCCGGCCCGGCACAAAAATTGTATTTGCGTGTCATTCTCTACCCCCTGGATCAAAAGATTTAACAAGCGGCTTATTCGGCTTCGGTAGTATTTCCACCCTCGTCGATATCATCGTCGGGATCCGACTCTTCGACCCGTTCGATACCGACCAGGTGCTCGCCCTCTTTCAAGCGAATCAAGGTGACGCCCTGGGTATTGCGGCCGCTACGGGAAACCTCGTCGACCCTGGTCCTGACCAGCTTGCCCTGGTCGCTGATCAGCATCATTTCCTCACCGTTGCCGACCTGTATCGCACCGACCAACTGACCGTTGCGCTCGCTGCACTGCTGCGCAATGACGCCCTGGCCACCGCGCCCTTTAAGCGGGAAGTCGGCGACATCGCTGCGCTTGCCGAAGCCGTTGTAACTGGCGGTGAGAATATTCATATCGGGCCGGGGAATGATCAGGGAGATCAAGCGCTGGTCGGGGGCGAGGCGAATGCCTCTCACGCCCCGCGCCGTACGCCCCATGGCGCGCACCTCGGACTCCTTGAAGCGCATGCACTTGCCGTTGGAGCTGAAAAGCATGATATCGCAGCTGCCGTCAGTGATCGCGGTACCCACCAGGTGATCGTCATCCTCCAGCTCGAGGGCTATGAGGCCGGCGCTGCGCTGGCGGGAAAACGCCACCAGAGGCGTCTTTTTTACCGTGCCCCGGGCCGTGGCCATAAACACGAATTGGTCCTCGGCGTACTCGTGCACCGGTAGAATCGAGGTGATACGCTCGCCCTCTCCCAGTGGCAACAGGTTAACCAGCGGGCGGCCGCGGGATGAGCGACTGGCCACCGGTATCTGGAATACCTTGAGCCAATACACCTTGCCGGCATTGCTGAAGCAAAGGATGACGTCGTGGGTATTGGCGATAAGCAGGTGCTCGACGAAGTCCTCTTCCTTGACCGCGGTGGCGGACTTACCCATACCCCCCCGGCGCTGGGCCTGATAGTCGGTCAACGGCTGGGTCTTGGCATAACCGCCCCGGGAGATGGTGACGACCCGGTCCTCCTCGGTGATGAGATCCTCGACTGTGAGGTCGTGACGCGAGCTGATGATCTCGGAGCGGCGTTGGTCGCCATACTCTTCCTTCACCGCGTGTAATTCCTCGGTGATCACCTCCATCAGCCGGGCCGGATTGCCGAGAATTTCCAGATATTCGGCAATTTCCAGCAGTCTTTCCGAGTATTCCGCGAGCAGTTTTTCGTGCTCCATGCCGGTGAGCCGGTGCAGACGCAAATCGAGTATTGCCTGGGCCTGGACCGGGGAGAGGCGGTAAACGCCTTCGCGCAAACCGAACTCTTCCGGTAAATCCTCGGGCCGGCAGGCATCTTCGCCACTGCGCTCGAGCATCCGGATGACGTCGCCGGGGGGCCAATCCTTTGCCAACAAGCGCAGCCTGGCCTCGGCCGGGCTGGGTGAGGTTTTAATCAGCTCGATAACCGGGTCTATATTGACCAGGGCTATCGCCAGGCCCTCGAGGATATGGCCCCGCTCCCGGGCCTTGCGCAACAGGTAGACGGTGCGGCGCGTAACCACCTCGCGGCGGTGACGCAAAAAGGCCACCAGCAATTCCTTGAGGTTGAGGGTTTTCGGCTGGCCGTCGACCAGGGCGACGACATTGATGCCGAAGACATTTTCCAACTGGGTCTGGGCGTAGAGGTTATTCAGTATTACCTCGCCCACTTCGCCGCGGCGCAACTCGATCACCACCCGCAACCCGTCCTTGTCGCTTTCGTCGCGCAGCTCGGTGATGCCCTCGATCTTCTTTTCCTTGACCAGCTCGGCGATTTTTTCGATCAGCCGAGCCTTGTTCACCTGGTAGGGCAATTCGGTAATGATGATAGTTTCGCGCTTGCCGGATGCATCCTGCACCACCTCGGCCCGCGAGCGAATGTAGATGCGTCCGCGCCCGGTGCGATAGGCCTGCACGATACCGGCCTTGCCGTTGATAATGGCCGCCGTGGGGAAATCCGGGCCGGGAATGATCTCCATCAGCTGGTCGATGGTGATATCGGGGTTTTCTACCAGTGCCAGGCAGCCCTCCACGATCTCACCCAGGTTGTGGGGCGGGATATTTGTTGCCATGCCGACAGCGATGCCCGAGGAGCCATTGACCAGCAGATTGGGCACCCGGGTGGGAAGGACATCGGGAATCTGTTCGGTGCCGTCGTAGTTCGGTACGAAATCGACGGTTTCCTTGTCGAGGTCGGCGAGCAACTCATGGGCAATTTTAGACATGCGAATCTCGGTGTAACGCATGGCCGCGGCGGAATCCCCGTCGATAGAGCCAAAGTTGCCCTGGCCGTCAACCAGCATATAGCGCAGCGAAAAGCGCTGCGCCATGCGCACGATGGTGTCGTATACAGCGGAATCGCCGTGGGGATGATATTTACCGATCACGTCCCCGACCACCCTGGCCGATTTTTTGTAGGGTTTGTTCCAGTCGTTTTTCAGTTCGCTCATGGCGAACAGCACTCGACGGTGGACAGGTTTTAATCCATCGCGAACATCGGGCAGGGCGCGGCCGACGATCACGCTCATGGCATAATCGAGATAAGACTGTTTCAGTTCATCTTCGATGCTTACCGGCAGGACTTCTTTGGCGATTTCACCCATATTAGGCTCTGACACCCCTTGACTTTATCTTGACATTACAGTGCGGCTACCGCACCAGAACGGCACCGACCGCAACAGCTCATCGGCACCCTCGATAAAGCGCGATATCATAGCAAATTTACCTGCCAATTCCGATAGTTAGTGCAATCTAATCAGCAGAAAAAGCCGCCGGGGAGCACGCCCTGCCCGGCGCCGGTTTTTCTGTCGTGGCCCGCACAATAAACGGTATACTCCGAATTTTTGCCGTCGCCTTGCATATTGGGGATTCACCATGCTCGATCCAGCCCGCCAGACAGTCGACCTGCTGTTGTTCCCTCGCTGGCTGGTGCCGATCGTGCCGGCCGATACCATTCTCGAGCACGCCGCCATCGCCATCGAGGGCGATCGCATCGTCGCCATCTGCTCGCAGCAAGAGGCCCGGCAACGCTTCCAGTCCGGGCGCACCGTCGAATTGCCGGAGCATGTCCTGCTGCCGGGCCTGATCAACGCCCACGGCCATGCGCCGATGAGTCTGTTCAAGGGCCTGGCCAACGACAAGCCACTGAGTGAGTGGCTGCAAGAGGATATCTGGCCCGCGGAGGAGCGCTGGGTGAACCGGGACTTCGTCGCCGATGGCGCCGAGCTGGCCATCGCAGAAATGCTGCTGTCGGGCACCACCTTTTTTAGCGATATGTATTTTTTCCCGGAAATCGTCGCCGACTCCGTGCGCCACTCCGGCATCCGGGCCCAGCTGGCGTTCCCGATCCTCGACTTTCCGACCGTCTGGGGCAGTGGCCCGGATCACTACATCAGCATGGGTACCGCCCTGTTCGACGAATACAAAAATCACTCGCTGGTAAACATCGCCTTTGGGCCACACGCGACCTATACCATATCGAGCAAACAGCTTGAGCGGGTTGCCATGCTCTCCGAGGAGCTGCAGGCCGCCGTGCAGATGCACATACATGAAACGCAGCTGGAAGTAGACCAGGCGCTGCAGGCAAGCGGAGTCCGCCCCCTGCGAAATCTGCGCGATATAGGCTTGTTGAACCCCCGCATGCAATGCGTACACGCCTGCGCCCTCAATGATGAGGATATCGAGGATCTGGCGCTGACCTCCAGCCACGTCATTCACTGCCCGGAATCCAACCTCAAACTGGCCAGCGGCTTTTGCCCGGTGGCGCAGCTGCTGGAGCAGGGCGTAAACGTCGCGCTGGGCACAGACGGCGCCGCCAGCAATAACGACCTCGACCTGTTCGGCGAAATCCACACCGCCGCCCTGCTCGGCAAGGGCGTGGCGGGGGATGCCTCCGCACTACCCGCCTTCCAGGCCCTGGAGCTCGCCACCATCAACGGCGCCCGGGCGCTCGGAATGGAGCGGCAACTCGGTTCGCTGGAAGTGGGCAAGCTGGCCGACATCATCGCCGTAAAGATAGGCGATATACGGCTGCAGCCGGTCTATAATCCTGTCTCTCAACTGGTCTACAATCAGGTCTCGGACCTGGTAAGCCACGTCTGGGTCGGCGGCAAGGCGCTGCTGGAAGAGCGCCAATTGCTCACCCTGGACAGCGATTCGATCAAGCGGCGAGCGCAGCAATGGTCGCAAAAAATCACCGGAGCAAACCATGAAAGCAACTAGCGTCAATACCGATGTCAACTATCTCGCCCACTTGTCCCGGCCCGCTTGATATGACCCCGTCACTCAAAGCCGTGCTGTTCGACCTCGACGGAACACTGCTCGATACGGCACCGGACTTCGCCAATGTACTCAACGATATGCTGTTCAGCCGCGATAAACCGCCTGTGGCTTTTACCGACGTTCGCCAGACCGTTTCACACGGCGCCAGGGCGCTGGTGGAGCTCGGCTTTGGCGTGAGTGAAGGCGACGAGGCATTCCCGTCGCTACTCGAAGAACTGCTGACACAATACCAGGCGAGACTCAGCGAGCAGACCGCCCTCTTCGAGAATATGGCGGAGTTACTCGCCTTTCTCGAACAACGAGGTATCGCCTGGGGTATCGTCACCAACAAACCCGCTGTTTACACCCGCGCTATACTGGAGGACCTTGGCCTGGCGCAACGTTGTGCAAGCGCCGTCTGCCCGGACCAGGTCCAGCACCGCAAGCCCCACCCGGAGTCGATTCTACTGGCGTGCTCCGAGATCGGCTGCGACGTCATGGACGCAATCTATGTCGGCGATCACCGCCGGGACATCGAGGCGGGGATCAACGCCGGCATGCAGACCATCGCCGCCGCCTATGGCTATGTCGGCAGCGATGACTGCGCCACCGATTGGGGCGCCGACCGCGTCGCCGACAGCGTACTCGAAGTACACTTTTATATTCGCGAACGATTGGGGATGTTGCTATGAGCCTGCTCGACTACCACGCACCGGAGCAACTGCTCGACGGGCGCATCATTCTGGTTACCGGTGCCGGCGACGGTATCGGCAAGGCCGCCGCACTCAGTTTCGCCGGGCACGGCGCCACGGTAATTCTCGTCGGTAAAACCAGCGCCAAGCTGGAGGCCGTCTACGACCAGATCATGGCTGCCGGCGGTCCGCAACCCGCCATCTACCCGATTCATTTTGGCGGCGCGGTGGCCCGCGACTACCAGAATATGGCGCAGAAACTGGATGAGGAATTCGGCCGCCTCGACGGCCTGCTGCACAATGCCGGCATCCTCGGCCCCCACAGCCCCGTTGAGTCCACCGACCCCGACAAGTGGCAGGAAGTGATGCAGATCAACCTCAATGCGCCCTTTCTGCTGAGCAAATACCTGTTGCCGTTATTATCGGCATCCAGCGATGCCTCGGTTATTTTCACCAGCTCGGCGGTCGGCCGCCACGGGCGGGCCTACTGGGGCGCCTATGCCGTTTCCAAATTTGGTATCGAAGGATTGATGCAAGTGCTCGCCGACGAGGTCGAGGCCACGACCAATATCCGGGTAAACAGCCTCAACCCCGGTGCTACCGATACCGCCATGCGACGCCAGGCCTACCCCGCTGAAGACCCCTCCGGCAATCCGCAAGCGGCACAGCTAATGCCCGCCTACCTCTATCTCATGGGGCCGGACAGTCGCGGCGTTCACGCCCAGGCGCTTGATGCGCAGACCTGAAAATGCCAGCTGGCTGCACAGCTGTTTCGGGGCAAAGTTGCGGGGCTAAAGAAAAACAACGGGGCTAACGTGTACGCCTGCGTGCGGGGCCACGCTGCTTGAGCTTTTCCAGTTGGCGACGGTACGCCTGGCGTTCCTGTTGGGTCAGCGGCTGCTCCCGTCGCGGCTTGATATCGACCTGCCGACACAGCTCATCGACATCGGCCTTGACCATTTCCAGCCAATCGCCGGGCTTGAGTATGCTTGGAATGGCCATCGTGCCGAAGCGCACCCGCTTCAATCGACTGACCGTCACCTCCTGTGACTCCCACAAACGCCGAACTTCCCGGTTGCGGCCCTCGCGAATCGTGGCGCTATACCAACGATTGGCCCCGCGCCCACCCAGGGCGCGCACACTGGTAAAACGCGCGTTGCCGTCCTCCAGCAAGACACCCTCGCGCAGGCGCTGCAACATATCTTCATCCACCGTACCGAGAATGCGGCAGGCATACTCGCGCTCGACTTCGGTTGAGGGGTGCATCAGGCGATTGGCCAGGTCGCCATCATTGGTGAACAGCAACAAACCGCTGGTATTGATATCGAGTCGCCCGACGACAATCCAGCGCTCACCCTTCAGGCGAGGCAGGCGGTCGAATACCGTGGGCCTTCCCCCGGGGTCACTGCGGGTCGAGATTTCACCTTCGGGCTTGTTGTAGGCCAGCACCCGACGCCGACGCTGGCTGG
Organism: Gammaproteobacteria bacterium; assembly: GCA_030618705.1. Taxonomy (GTDB): domain Bacteria; phylum Pseudomonadota; class Gammaproteobacteria; order Pseudomonadales; family JAHEGP01; genus JAHEGP01. Next base: position 25,455 of record JAUXCW010000004.1, read on the forward strand.
ATTGGGTCGCCACCAGGGGTTTACCATCGACCTGGATTTTATCTTTATAGGTGACGCGGTCGCCAATGCCGGCTCGCCGGCCGTTGACCGAAACTCGACCGGCCTCGATCCAGCGCTCCATTTCGCGGCGCGAACCCAGGCCCTGTGCGGCCAGTACTTTTTGCAGTTTTTCGTCCATTAGCGGCGCCGGATCAGGAGGTGGGCAATTCTATGACGTTGGACGGCAGTTCGTCGACATCCTGTTCACTCCCGGTGGGCTCATCGAGTTGCTCGATCACCACTTCACCGGACTGGGGGTCATCATCCAGCTCTTGCGCCGGCCCGGGGCCCTGTTCGGGTTCGGACGCCTGTTCCGGAACGCCTGCTTGCTCCACTTCGGATGCTTGTTCAGGTTCGGACGCCTGTTGCGCCCCGGATGGCTGATCGGCCCCGGCCGCTTGTTCCTGCCCGGTCTGGTCCGATACCACTTCGAGTACGGGTGTGGAAGCCACCGGCATATCAAAATCCAGCTCGGCGGAGATATTTTCCAGGTCCCGGATTTCGGCGAGGCTGGGCAGTTGATCCAGGCTCTTGAGGTTGAAATAGTCAAGGAAAATCCGGGTTGTCGCGTACATTGCCGGCTTGCCGGGCACCTCGCGATGACCGACTACCCGCACCCAGTCGCGATCGAGCAGCGTACGCATGATATTGGTGCTGACGGCGACGCCACGAATATCCTCGATTTCACCACGGGTAATGGGCTGGCGATAGGCAACCAGGGACAGGGTCTCCAGCAGGGCGCGGGAGTAACGCTGGGGTTTCTCCTCCCACAGCCGGCTCACCCAGGGCGCCAGATCCTGTTTGACCTGCAAACGATAGCCGCTGGCCACGTTGACCAGCTCAAAACTGCGAGGGCCGGATTCAGCGTCGATGTCTTCCAGTGCGGCGAGGATCTCCTCCTTGCCGGGCCGGGGCTCGGACTCCTCAAAAAGCTCCTCCAGGCGCCGCAAGGGCAGTGGCTTGCCCGCCGCCAGCAGGGCACCCTCGATAATTTGCTTGAGTTTATCCGGATCGAAAGTCATGACACCCTTGCTTTGATGTGGATGGGCCCAAAGGCTTCGGTCTGCACGACCTCTACCAGGGATTCCTTGATGAGCTCCATAATCGCCAGGAAAGTCACCACCACTCCCAGCTTACCCTCCTCGGCGCGGAACAGGGATACAAAGGGCACAAACTGCTTGTCTTTGAGCACGCCGAGCACCATGGACATACGCTCCCGGGTGGATAGCGGCTCGCGCTCGATGTGGTGACTGGTGAAATTATCGGCGCGCCGCATGACCTCGCCCAGGGCCAGCAGGATTTCCTTGAGCTCGACATCGGGCTCCGCCGCGACGGCCTCGGTCAACGGCGGCTCCGAGCTCGCCGGGAATAGTTCCCGATCCATGCGGGGCAGGCTGTCGATATCCTCGGCGGCAATCTTGAAGCGCTCGTATTCCTGCAGGCGCCGAATCAGTTGCGCGCGGGGGTCCTCCTCATCCTCGCTATCCTCCTCGCTTGTGCGGGGCAGTAGCATGCGCGATTTGATCTCGGCCAGCATGGCGGCCATCACCAGGTACTCGGCCACCAGTTCAAACTTCATGGAATCCATAAGTTCGATATAGGAGACATACTGCTCGGTGATATCGGCGACATTGATTTCCAGGATGTCGATATTCTGGCGCTTGATCAGGTAGAGAAGTAAATCCAGTGGCCCTTCAAAGGTGGCGATAAACACTTCCAGCGCCGCCGGCGGGATATACAGGTCCTTGGGCAGCTCGGTGATCGCCTCACCCTTGACGATGGCAAAAGGCAGTTCCTGCTGCTGGGAGCCCATGGCCTGCCGGAGGCCGGTCTGCGGCTCCGGGTCGGCGAGGGTATCACCCTGGGGATTATTGTCGGCTGGAATTGTCATGATCGCGTTATCGCCCCGTTGCTCGGGTTTTATAGTCCTGCATTATAACCTCATCCCGCTGCCAAATGGACAGCATCAAAGGAAATCTTCGACACTTCCCTTGCCCTCTCGCAGCACCGCCGGCGCCCCCTCGAGCAAATCCACCACCGTCGTCGCCTCCATGCCGCAATAACCGCCGTCAATCACCAGGTCGACCTGGGCTTGCAGCAGGTCGCGAATTTCCCAGGGGTCGATCAGTGGGTATTCGTCTCCGGGCATCCTCAGCGTCACGCTCATCAGGGGGTGCTGAAGCTCCTGCAACAGGGCCAGCGCGACGGCGTTGTCCGGCACCCGGATACCGACGGCGCGGCGCTTGCTGAGTATTCTCCGCGGCACCTCGTTGCTGGCCGGCAGGATAAAGGTATAGGGACCCGGCGTGTGCGCCTTGAGCGAGCGATAGGCCTGGTTGGACACCTTGGCGTAGGTCGAAATTTCCGACAAATCCTTGCACATCAAGGTGAAATTGTGTTTTTCATCCAGTTTTCGAATGCGCCGGATGCGCTCCAGCGCGGTCTTGTCTGCCAGTTGACAGCCTAGGGCGTAGGCAGAATCCGTTGGATAGGCGATGACGCCCCCGCCGGCGACAATATCCGCGGCCTGGTGAATCAGGCGATGCTGGGGATTGTCGGGGTGAACCTGGAAAAACTGGCTCATGGTCGCTCATCGGCGTTAACACCGATACCCATGAAGCAAAGCGGACTGACTGTTTTCATTGAAAAAGCTCCCACACAGGAGCCAGCTCCGCCGGCATCGGCCGGGTCTTGCCCAGGCGTCGCCAGCGCTGGCTGGCGCCATGGTAGTCACTGCCCACCGAGGCGTGCAGCTCGAACTCCCGACACAGCGCTTCGATTGTCTGCGCGGTGGCATCGGTTTTGCCCACCCCGGCAAGCTCCATGGCGCCCCCTCCCGCGGCGACGAAATCCCGCAGCAGCGCTCGCAGCTTGCTACGGGTCAAACGGTAATCCTCGGGGTGCGCCAGTACCGCCACCCCGCCGGCGCCGACTATCCAACTGACGGCCTGCTCCAGACCCGGCCAGTTATTATTGATACCAGACAGTTTGCCGCTGTCGAGATAGCGGGAAAATGCCTGTTTCCCGTCTTCACACAGGCCCTGCTCCACCAGCCAGCGGGCAAAATGCGGGCGACAGGGTACGGCGTTTTCCGCCAGCCGCAAGGCACCCTCATAGGCGCCATCGATACCCCGCTGCGCCAGCTTCCGGCCAATCCGGCGAGCCCGGTCGAAGCGCACTTCGCGCTGACCGGCCAGGGCCTCGCGCATCAGCGGCGAGTCGAGATCGAAGTTCAGGCCCACCACGTGCACACTGCGCTTATACCAGACAGTGGAAATCTCGACCCCGCTGACCAACCGGCACGGCGGCCCGGGGTGCTCGGTTTCCATCAGCGCCGACACGCCGTCAACGGTATCGTGGTCGGTCAGGGCCAACAGCTCGACCCCGGACTCCCTCGCCATGGCGTACAGCTCAGGCGGTGTCAACTCACCGTCGGAAGCCGTACTGTGACAATGGAGATCTGCGATCATGGCGCGTGGTCTCTGTCGCTGTGAGGGTTGTCGGGAGGCTGGATTATCCGCGTATAGCACTGCCGAGCGCAAGCACTGCCGGGGCGGTCGGCTTTGCGCCACCGCTCTCTCAATCCCCTCCTCCGGTCATTTACAGTATACTTACCGGTTTACGACGTTTCTGCCCGCACCCCAAGAGATACACAATGAAACAACTCGCTGAACTGGTCCCCATCCTGCTGTTTTTTATCGTCTATAAAATGGACGGCTACCAGCTTGATCTCGGCCCCATTCACTACCAGTTTGATGGAATTTACACCGCTACCGCCGTTTTGATGCTGGCGACAGCGGTGCAGGTCATCTACGCACGGATCAGCACGGGGAAGCTGGAAAAGCGCCAACTGTGGCTACTGATAGCGGTATTAGTGTTCGGCGGAGCCACCATCGTCCTGCGCAATCAGCTGTTTATCCAGTGGAAACCCACCATCTTTAACTGGGCTCTCGGCCTGGCTTTCCTGGGCAGCCAGTTTATCGGACGCCAGAACCTCATCGCGCGTACCCTGGGCAGCCAATTGGTGGCTCCCTACGAGGTATGGACCCGGCTCAACTACGTCTGGTCGGTGTACTTCCTTATCGTGGGCAGCCTCAACCTCTATGTCGCCTACCACTTCAGTGAAGAATTCTGGGTGAGTTACAAGCTCTACAGCGCCATCGGCTTCACCGTCGCACTGTCTATTGCCACCGTCGCCATCCTGGCGCCCCACCTCAAAGAAGAAGACTCCGGCAACAACTGAACACAGGACCTATCGATGCAGTCATCATCCATGTACTACGCCATCATCAGCGAGGATATCGCCAATAGCCTCGGCAAACGCCGCGAGGCTCGCCCCCGGCACCTGGAAAGGCTTCGGCAATTGACTGCCGAGGGGCGCCTGCTGCTGGCCGGCCCCCACCCCGCCATCGACTGTGAGGACCCGGGAGAAGCGGGTTTTAGCGGTAGCCTGGTGGTCGCCGAGTTCGAAAGCCTGCAGGCGGCAGAGCAATGGGCCGATGCCGACCCCTATGTCGAGGCGGGAGTTTACCGCTCGGTACAGGTAAAGCCCTTCAAGAAGGTGCTGCCATAGGCAAATGCAGGCCGCGCCGGGTATTTTTTTAGCTTTCTCATTAATTCTTTTCGATAAGCAATTGATTCTTCTTGATATATACAATACTTTTTACTATATAAGTGAAGTGTGATGATCGGGGTACCACTGTGAGAAATTTTACGCGTTGCGGGGTCTGGCTGCTGTTATGCATGCTCAGCTGGCCCGCTACAGCCCAGCAAACTCGCTGGATAACAGATGAACTGCCGCTGGATCTACGCTCCGGCAACAGCAATCGCTACCGCGTCATCAAGATGCTGCCTCCGGGCACCCGCGTCACCGTGCTGAAAGATGACAGAAAAGCCGGCTTTATCCAGATCAAGACCCCGAGCGGCACCCGGGGATGGGTCAACAACAGCTACCTGATGGACGAGCCCTCGGCCCGCCAGCAGCTGGCAGAGGCCAAGGTGCTGATCGCCAACCTCACCAACGAGAGCCAGCCCATACGCCAGCAGCTGGCCCAACTACAGCAAAAAAACGCCGTGCTGAGCCGGCAACTCGAAGAGGCGACCGGCAGTCGCAACCAGTTTGAAAAGGAGCTCGTCAGCGTGACAGAGATCTCCTCCAATGCCATCAACCTCGATCGCAATAACAAGACCCTGATGGAATCCAACCAACTGCTGCAGCACGAGATCGATGTCCTGAAGGGTGAAAATGATCGCCTGGAGGACGGCTCGGACCGAGAGTGGTTTCTGAACGGCGTGCTGGCGGTGGGCTTCGGCGTGCTGCTGGCAATGGTCATCCCCCGGGTAGCACCCAGACGCAAACACACTGAATGGCGATAAACCTATGAACTTTAAAAAACTCTGCCTGGCCCTGCTGGCCACGATCACCCTCTCGTTCAATCACGGCGCACTGGCGCAGAACCCGGTCGTGGTACTGGAGACCACCCTGGGCGATGTCACCCTGGAGCTATTCCCGGAACAGGCGCCCATCACCGTGAAGAACTTTCTCGCCTACGTCGACAGCGGCTTTTACGTGGGCACGATCTTCCACCGGGCCATTCCCCGCTTTATGGTGCAGGGCGGTGGTTTCAATGACAAGATGCAAGCCAAGGCCACCCTGGACCCGATAGTCAACGAGGCGAAAAACCGCTTGCACAACGAGCGCGGCACCATTGCCATGGCCCGCACCAGCAACCCGGATAGCGCCTCTTCGCAATTCTTTATCAATCTTAAAATGAACATGTCCCTGGACTGGTCACCGCGCAATCCCGGCTACACCGTATTCGGCAAGGTCATCGACGGCATGGATGTGGTCGACGCCATGGTGCTGGAACCCACGGGCCGGGTAGATATGCACGATGACGTACCCCTCGAGCCAATCGTTATTCTCAAGGCCGCCCGGCAGACCGGAAAGTAATGACCGACCTGAGCATCAACCTGAATAAAATTGCGCTGATTCGCAATTCGAGAGATACCGAATACCCCTCTGTCACCGATCACGCAAAAAAATGCATCGATGCCGGCGCTGACGGCATCACCGTCCACCCCCGCCCGGACCAACGTCATATCCGCGTGCAGGACTGTTTCGACCTGGCCGGGATGCTGACGGTGGAATTCAATATCGAGGGCAATCCCTTCGCTCCGGCAACGCCCACCAATCGCTCCGGCGTCTGCGACTACCCGGGTTTTATGGATATCGTGAAGGATATCAGGCCGGCCCAGTGCACCCTGGTGCCGGATGCGAATGCGCAGCTTACCTCGGACCATGGTTTCGACCTGCGCAAGGACGGCGAGCGCCTGGCGCCGCTTATCGAGCAATTAAAATCCAGGAGCATCCGGGTCAGCCTGTTTATGGATCCCGACGAGGAGCAAATTCGCCTGGCCCGGCAAGTGGGCGCCGACCGTATCGAGCTGTACACCGGCCCCTATGCCGATGCCTTTCTCGCAAGGAAAAACGCACACGAGGTATTGGATCATTTCCGCCGGGCCGCCCTGGTAGCCGCTGACGTCGGCCTCGGGGTCAACGCCGGCCACGATCTCAACCTGCACAACCTGCCGCTATTTACGGAGGCCGTTCCCGGCCTGCTCGAAGTGAGTATCGGCCACGCGTTTACCGTCGATTGTATCGAGCGAGGCCTGCGAGAAACCGTCAAAGCCTATCAACGTTGCCTCGGCAAGCACTGACGTCTCTTTTGCTTCACGGTCGAACTCATTCGACCGGCGTCCCGGACCGGCCATATCCATTCAGCCCCGCAACGACCTTTCAGCATCAAAATCGTGCTCCAGCAATTTGGCCTGGGCCACCGCCAACCGGGCGATGGGCACCCGGGGACCGGAGCAGGATACGTAATTCAAACCGATGTGATGGCAGAAGCGGATCGAGGCGGGGTGTCCGCCCTGCTCGCCGCAAATGCCGACCTTGAGGCCGGGTTTGCTCGCGCGCCCCCAGCTCACGGCGATCTTCATCAACTCGCCGACGCCCTCCACATCGAGCACCTCAAAGGGGTTGTCACGTAGAATTCCAGTCTCGTTATAGAACGGCAGAAACTTGCTTTCAGCATCCTCTCGGGAAAAAGAGAAGGTCGCCTGGGTCAGGTCATTGGTGCCGAAGGAAAAGAAGTCGGCCACCTCAGCCAATTGCCGGGCGCGCACGCAGGCGCGAACCACCTCGATCATGGTGCCGAATTTAAAATCCAGTTTCACACCATGGGCCTTTTCTACCTCCTCCCGCACATTGGCCGCAGAAGCTTTCACCCGCTCGAGTTCTCGCTCGGTACAGACCTGGGGCACCATGATCTCCGGGTGCATTTCCAGGCCCTCTTTCTGGCATTCGGCCACGGCCTCGAGAATGGCCCGCATCTGCATGGCATAGATCTCGGCATAAGTGAGCCCCAGGCGCACGCCCCGATGACCCAGCATGGGGTTGACCTCGAACAACTCGCGCACCTTGAGCAGCATCAAACCCTTCTTGGCTATCGCCTGCTCGATCAACTCGGCGCCCTCGGCATTGAAAGGCAACGCAAGACTCTGGCCTGGCGCCTCCCCCGGTCGCAGCATATGCATGGCGGCCATCAAGTCACCCACCCCTTGCACACTCCTGCGCAACTGTTTCAGGTGGTCCAGCTCTTCTTCGAGCTGCCGCTCGGAGGGCAGAAATTCGTGGATCGGGGGATCCAGCAGGCGAATGGTTACCGGATGCGGCGTCATCGCCTGGAACAAGCCCTTGAAATCACTGCGTTGGATCGGCAGCAGCTTTTCCAACGCGGCTTTGCGTTCATCTTCAGTGCTGGCGAGAATCATATCCACCACCAGGGGCAGGCGATCCGGCGCATTGAACATACGCTCGGTGCGACAAAGCCCGATCCCCATGGCACCGTAGCCTGCGGCCCGAATTGCGGCATCGGGGGTATCGGCATTGGTCAGGACCTTTAAATCGGCGATTTCGTCCGCCCACGCCAGCAACTTCTGCAGCTCGTTGGAAAAATCCGGCGGCACCATGGGAATCTCACCAAGATAGACATTGCCGCTGCCGCCATCGATGGTAATGGTATCCCCTTCATGCAACACCAGTCCGCCGATGCGCGCCTGGCGAATCTGGGTATCGACCCGCAGCTCATCGGCCCCCGCCACACAGGGCTTGCCCATGCCCCGCGCCACCACGGCGGCATGGGATGTTTTACCGCCCCGGCTGGTGAGAATACCCTGGGAGGCAAAGAAACCGTGAATATCCTCAGGTTTGGTCTCCTCCCGCACCAGGATAATCTTTTCCCCGGAGCGGCCCTGTAGTTCGGCACGATCGGCATCGAACACGATCTTACCTGACGCAGCCCCGGGAGAAGCCGACAGGCCCTGGACGATGGATTTGGCGTAGTGGGAAGTGTCCAGCCTCGGGTGCAGCAATTGATTGAGATGTTCGGGGTCGATCCGCAACAGGGCTCGCTCACGATCGATCAAACCCTCGCCTACCATCTCAACCGAGGTGCGCACCATGGCTACCGCATTCATCTTACCGTTGCGGGTCTGCAGGCAGTAGAGCACACCTTTTTCGATAGTATATTCGTAATCCTGCACCTCACAGTAGTGGGATTCCAGCTTATCCCTCAACTCCTGTAATTGCGCATACATCTGCGGCATTTCCTCTGCCATTGCCTGCACCGGTTTGGGTGTCCGTATTCCCGCCACCACGTCCTCGCCCTGGGCGTTGACCAGGTACTCGCCGAACATGTGGTTTTCCCCGGTGCCGGGATCGCGGGTAAAACCCACGCCGGTGGCACAGTCGTCACCCATATTGCCGAACACCATGGTCTCCACATTGACCGCTGTGCCGTTAGCCATGTCCGGGGTGATATTGAACTCGCGGCGATAGTCCACCGCGCGCTTACCCATCCATGAGTCGAAAATAACCTTGACCGCGAGTTCCAGTTGCTCGAACACATCCTCGGGGAAGGGTCGGCCGGTTTCGTCCTGAACCACCTGCAGATACTGCCGGATTATCTCTTCGAGGTGCGTCGTGGACAAACCCACATCCGCGACGATTCCCTCACGGCGTTTCAGGGCCTCAAAGGGGGCTTCAAATTTTTCTTCGGACACACCGAGCGCCACCTTACCGAACAGCTGGATAAAACGCCGATAGGCATCGAAGGCAAAACGGGGGTTATCAGTTTGTTTAATCAGGCCCTGCAGCGTCGAAGCATTGAGGCCCAGGTTGAGGATGGTATCCATCATGCCGGGCATGGACATCGCCGAGCCCGAACGCACGGAAACCAGCAGGGGATTTTCCGGCACGCCAAAACCCTTTCCGGTGGACTGCTCCAGCTCGCTGATCTGCTGTCGCACCTGCTCCATCAAGCCCGCCGGCAAACTGCGATCAGGAGATTCCAGGTAGGCGAGGCACGCCTCGATAGTGATGACAAAGCCCGGGGGAACATTGAGGCCGATCTGTGTCATTTCACAAAGATTGGCCCCCTTGCCACCGAGCAGCTTTTTGTTTTTACCGTCACCCTCCCGAAAGGAGAAAACGTATTGACTTGTTGCGCTGCCGTCGACCATGGATGCTCTCCGTATCTGTTATACGTTGTCCTGTATTACTCCCGGGTTCAGTGAGCCGGTGCCGCTTCTGCCTCGGTTTCCAATGTGGCCCGCACCTCTTCGTAGCCACCCATATTCTCTACATTGCTATAGCCCAATTCCCGCAAGGTCTCCCGGGCAATCCCGGAGCGACGCCCGGACCTGCAGTAGAGACGTATCGGGGTGTTTTTATCAGTGGTCAGCTCGCTGATTCGCAGCGCAATATCCTCGTGGGGAATATTGGGGTGGCCCTCGATATGACCGGCGTCGTATTCCTCCACCGACCGCACATCGATCCAGATGACATCGTCATCGGCGGCGGCGTTTACCGGCAGGGACAGCAGGATGAAAGCCATGGAGATCAAACGAATAAATAGCATGGTATGCCCTCTTGTGATTCAAGCGTATCAATCGACCTGTTTCAGCCGAGCCATTACCGCTGGGGCAGTTTAGCCGGCAAGTCCTCCACCATTGCCACGATGGCAATCGCCTCGAGCATGTCATCGAAGACTAACACAGGCATATCGTCCCAGCGACCGGCCTGGGACAAGCTTACCAGTTCGCGGCCGATATCACCCCAGTGGTTTACTTATGGCACCTGCCACACATTCTTGATAGGCTTTAGCGGGTCTTCGGGAATGGAATAGAACCATGCAGCAAATCGTATTCACCTTTGTCGGCGATGACAAACCAGGGCTGGTCGAGCGCCTGTCCGAGCTGGTATCGGACAGCGGCGGCAACTGGCTCGAGAGCCGCTTGTCCCAGATGGCGGGCAAGTTCGCCGGCATCGTCAGTGTGGAGGTCGCGGAAAAAAACGCCGGCGCCCTCCTCGAGGCACTTGCAAGCCTGGCCGATCATGGCCTCTCTGTGGTGGCGGAGCGGAGCGCCCGGGATCAAACCGCAATGGTAGCCCGCGGTGAGCTCACGGTACTGGGCAATGACCGGCCGGGAATCGTTCACGAAATATCCGCCGCGCTGGCCGGCATGCAAATCAATATTCAGGAACTATCCAGCGAGGTACAGAGCGCGCCCATGGCCGGCATCCCGCTGTTTTCAGCGACGATAAACATCGATCTACCGCCAGACGCGGACTTGTCCGGGCTGCAGGACAAGCTCGACGAAGCCGCCAATCACCTGGATATCGATATCAGCCTGCAACTCAATCCCGGGGTTTAAACAAGGCGCGGATAAACAGGGCCAGCACCGCCGCCAGCATTGCCAGCCCGACAAGGGACACGCTCATCAGCAGAATTTCCAGCAGGACCGCCGGCTCCACATCAAATTGATAGACCGCCGACCAGGCAAAGGTCGCGCAGGCCACCAGTGCCAGGAAGATTGTTCGCCAGTGTCGCCGTCGAGCCATAGACTGATTTCGAAGAGAATTCGGATGCGCTATTCTAATCCCTGCGCCGGTTCGGAGTAAAATAGCAATCTGGATGTAGCTCGTGTCCGGCTGCTGAACTTGTCTCGCCAAAAGTGAATTCACGATAGTTCGGACTTTTCGTCAGCAAACTCGTGCCACCGGCCCTCCCCTGAACCAGCCATCGCCCTGCTGTCTGAATGGCGTCAATTAACCCAAGCCGTATATGACTTGAATTATACGGAGTTTATATATAGGCTCCGTATAATAGGCTGCGGAGTTTCAGGTTTTGAAAAGACACCCACAAACCACGCAATTGTTATACGCTGAATTGCTACAACAGGGCGCTGTCGCCCTGCCAAATCAGCGCGGTATTTCCTTTGTAACCAAGACTGTCGGTGGTCACCGCTACTGGTATATGGAGCTGGTTGTTGGAAGCACCAAACGGCAGTTCTCACTGGGGCGCGACACCGAGGCGTTACGCACACAAATCGTTCGACAAAAAGCTCTGTTTACGGAGGCCACTCCGGACTTGAAGCAGAGAGAAAAACTAGTCGCCATGCTGGTAAGTGGTGGCGCTTTCGCTCCGGATGTATCCTCCGGCCGAGTGCTCGAGGTGCTGGCCCAGTCCGGCGCTTTTCTATCCGGCGGTGTGCTGGTGGGCTCCCATGCATTCAACACCTACGGCAACATGTTAGGTGTAAACTGGAGTTCTGCCGCGATGCAAACCCAGGACATGGACCTTGCCAGCCATCGCCAGATTGACGTTGCGATGCGCCCGGACGCTCCTGATGTGAAATCCGTCTTGCTGGATTCCGGGATGGGTTTTTTCGAGGTTCCCGCTCTCGACCGTAAATCTCCATCGACCAGCTTCAAAATCCGTGCGCGGGCGTTTCAAGTCGACCTCCTCACTCCGTCACACGGAGCGAGGAGGGACACACCGGTGTATCTGCCACACTTCAACAGCTATGCGCACCCGATGCGTTTCCTGGAGTACTTGCTGGAGGATTGCCAGTTCGCGGCAATACCCTTCCGTAGCGGCATATTCGTTAATGTCCCTAGTCCGGCACGCTTTGCCCTGCACAAGCTGGTTGTTTCCCAACGCCGCCCGGTGGCCCAGCAAACCAAAGCCAGAAAAGATATTCAGCAAGCGGCGGAATTGTTGAACGTTCTTCTGGAAGACCGCCCCGGCGACATCTGGATTGCGCTGGAAGCAGCAACCGCCATGCAGAAAGGATTCCAATCTCAACTCGCGAAAGGGATCAAGCACTTACCGGTTGATATCAAGAATGTTGTGCGTTCACATTTTATTTCTCCGGGCAACTGAAATCCTTTTTTTCGGCTCGATCTGATAGGCGGTAGAGATACCCTCAACATAGCTGGCGCCAGCCATATAACACTGCACCGAATAGCACTGACTTAAGCGATATTGACGGAGGGGCCGGGGCTTCCAGGGCAGGACCGTGCGCCGGTTGGACCCGGCGCCCGAGCCTACATGGACGTATTCACGGCGAGTCCTGGGCTGGGAGCCCCGGTTCC